>DATCXH010000600.1:0-13416 GCA_036565925.1 Vicinamibacterales bacterium | reverse complement strand
GCTTGGCCTACCCTTGTCTCCACGCGTGAGCCTTGAGTTCGAGCCCTCGTTCATCGGCTCCTTGGATCCAGGGGAGTACACGTATCGGCCTAGCCCTTCGCTCCAGGCGCATGTGACCACGCACAGACGTGACACTTTCTTCACGATCCAATTTCGAGCGAGAACGCGGCTGCTCGAACCAGTCGTCGGCGGCAGCTATGTTTACGCGAGAGCGAGGAGGCCTGCCACGGTCGTCCCCTCTGGCTCACTCTATTTCGATGACAGACAGGCGCAACGCGGTGTGGGGTTCGCGGCCGGACTGGACGGCAGCTTCAGGCTGACGCCACGCGTCTTCGTCGTCCCAACGTTCCGGGCGTTTTTCATCGCTCGATCGACTGAAGGCTTTACAGGCGAACAAACCAGCGGAGGGCCCGTCACGTTCCGGTTCGGTGTGGGTACGCGTGTCACCTTTTAACCGTCCGTCGCATCTCAGGTCTCGAGCCGCCAAATCCTTTTCGACCCCGATCTCGCCAGTGAAGTAGCCGAGCCACGAGTGCTCGCGGCGGCACTTCGCTTGCTCTAAGAACTTCTCAACTAAGCATTGCCACGGGAGCTGCACGCTTCGGCATTGCAGTTGTGTACGACTCATGTCAATTCTGTTTGCCGATTCACGATTGAGCACGCGTCCGCGCGGCCGCTGGACTCCAGGCCTGTGGCTCAGTGTCGGGTTGCACGCCATCGTCGTGGTCGTGCTGATCGTCGACCCGATTCGTGCGTCCGAGGAATCGTCGCCGCCGCCCACGCGATCGCGCATGGTGTTCATGTTGCCCGCGAGGCAGCCGGTGACGTTGCCGTCCGCTCCTCTCGTGGCGCCGCGCGTTCCTGCTCCGCCGTCAGTGCGCGAAGTCGCCAAAGTGGAACCGCCGAAACCACTTCCTCTCGCGCCAATCGTCAAGCGGATCGAGCCGGCACCGGCACCAATCGTGCCGGCAGCGGTGCCCGAACCCATCGAAAAGCCAGTGGTCCAGCGTCCTCCAGAGACCGGTCTCTTCGAGCGGACAAACGCTGTACGAACGAGCCAGGCTGCAGCTGCCGTTACGACCGGTGGATTCGGAAACGCACCGGCGTCAGCGCGCAGCGCTGCAGAGGGCACCGTCGCCACAGGTGCATTCAGCAATGAGGCGCGCGCGCCGCGCGCCGTCGCGGACGGCGCGGTCACGACAGGTGGATTCAGCAGCGGTGCGCCCGCGCAGCGCTCCGCAAAACCCGTCGGTGAGGTGCAGACCTCGGGGTTCGATCAACGCGCGAGTGCGAAGCCTTCTGTGGCAACGGTGACGAAGCCCATCGATCAGCCGGTCGAGATCGTCTTCAAGCCCACGCCGGAGTACACCGACGAAGCGCGTAGCGCCCGCATCGAAGGCACTGTGTCGCTCGAGCTCGAATTCACCGCCACCGGCGACGTTCGTGTGCTGCGCGTCGTGCGCGGCCTCGGCCACGGCCTCGACGAAACGGCCCAGCGCGCGGCACTTCGCATGCGTTTCAAGCCCGCGCAGTCAGACGGCCGGCCCGTCGATTCGCGCGCCACGGTTCACATCACGTTCCGCTTGTCCTAGCAAAGGTACCTATGCGACTCGCACGTCTTCCGCTGCTCGCTGCACTGCTCGCGTCCGCCGTCACGGCGTCGTTCGCTGGTGCGCAGGAAAAGAATCAGAAAGCTCCAACAGTCCAGACGCCAAGCCGCGCAGGACAGGTCGCCGCCGACGACATCATCGACCGGATGACCAAGGCGGAACGCGCAGTGCTCGAGCGACTGCGAGCTTCCCACCCGTTGATGGAGGTGTACGTCCAGAATGTTGCGCCGGACGAGGCGCGCGGCTGGGTCCCCACCGATGACAACTATTTCCTCGGCCAACTCCAGGTCGATGACGCACCAACGCTTCGTCCGTTCGGACAACGCGAAGAGCGAGGCGTCATGCTGCGTCTCATCTCGAGCCCGCCCAACATCGGGAATGCCTTTGCCGCGATGGTGGCACCCGACTGGCGAGGACTCGATCGAAAGCGATACGAATTCACGTATGTCCGCCGAGAGTTCCTCGGCGAATCGCGCTGCTTCGTCTTCGACGTCACACCGCTTCGAGACGGCAAGCAGGGCTTCGTCGGTCGGATCTGGATCGAGGATCGCGACTACAACCTGGTTCGATTCAACGGCGCCAGTCGCGGATCGACAGAGATGTTGTCAGGGCTGCTGAAGCGCACGCTATCCGCTCATATGGACGGCTGGCGTGTGAACGTCGCGCCCGGCGTCTGGGTTCCGTCGTACGTCTACTCGGAAGAAACGGATCTGAACAGCGCCTCATCCTCGAAGTCTTCGTCCAACTCGAAGCGCCAAGCCCGATTCAAGAGTCAGACGCGGATCTGGGGATACCAGGCTCAAACCGCCGACCGGACTGGCTCGTTGACGTCAATCCGGATCGACGAGCCCAATGTCGCTGATACGGCGGACGGTGCCGCGCAGCTATCGCCCGTGCTCAGCCAGCGCCGATGGGAACAGGAGGCGGAGGCGAACGTGCTCGAACGACTCGAGGCGATCGGCCTGCTCGCGCCGGTCGGCGAAGCGGACAAGGTCCTCGAGACCGTCCTCAACAACCTCGTCGTCACCAACAAGTTGAACCTTGAACCGCCGCTGCACGCTCGGATCCTGCTGACCTCACCGCTCGAGTCGTTCACGGTCGGCCGGACGATCGTGTTGAGCCGTGGTCTCATCGACGTGCTGCCCGACGAAGCAAGCCTGGCGACGATGCTCGCGCACGAGTTGAGCCACGTGGCGCTCGGCCACCAGTTGATCGACACGAAGTTCTCATTCGCCGATCGTCTGATGGTGCCGGACGGCGAGCTGCTGGAGACGCTTCGGTTCCGCCGCACGCCGAAGGAGGAGGGCGCGGCCGATGAGAAGGTCATCGAGCTGCTCGGCAACTCGCCCTATCGCGACAAGCTCGCCGACGCGGGCCTGTTTCTTCGCACGCTGTCGGAGCAGGCCAAGCAGTTGCCCCGGCTGATCCAGCCGCACATCGGAGACTACATGGCGGCGAACGGGCAGATGACCCGACTTGCCGATCTGATGAAACAGGCGCCGCCGCGGATCCCCAACAGCCTCGACCAGATCGCCGCGCTTCAACTCGGCGCGCGTCTCGTCGTCGATGCGTGGAGCGGCAAGGTGACACTCGATCGCTCGCCTGCTGTGCCGCTGTTGTCAGTTCGCGAGAATGTGCCGTTTGCCGTGACGCCGCTCATGCCCGTGATCAGATATGCGGCGCCCCTGAACGCCGACACAACCGTCCGCACTGTCGGCGAGCTGCGGTCCAACTGATTCGCAGCTCTCGTGGCGTAGTGTCCGGCTTCAGCCGGACCGCACGTGCGCAGCCGCTCCGGACCGCCAGTACCTGGCGATGGGCTCCAGGCTGGCTAGATTGCGTCACACATTCCAGCGCAAAGTCGGTCGAGGCAAGAGAGATGAGACGACCGGCGCGCAGTGCGTCGCCTCCCAAATCCGGACCTCAACAAGGTAGCCGCACGGGCTCGGGGAAGTCGGCTACGACCGCGCCGGCCAGATCGATTCCAGGTAGCCCTCGATCGCAGCGCACATGATCTCGATTGATTCATGACGCCGCGCAGGGGTTCGGTCGACCGCCGTGAGCAAGATCTTCTGCAGGTCGCTGTCCATCTCGCGCTCGGCCGCGATGGACGCTGGCAACTCCTCGCCCAACGTCCACTGATAGCCCGCGATCATCGTGTACAGGACAGCCCCAAGAGAGAACACGTCAGCACGCCCGTCGGGCGCGTGGCCGGATACCTCTGGTGCCGAGAACCCGGTCGTCGTTGGCGGACTGTAGGGCACATCCTTCCCATGGCGTGCGATCTCGTACGCCGATTCGAAGTCAACGATGCGGATAATCGGAGTGCCTCTGTCCGCACGATACAGGATGTTCATCGGATTCAGATCGACGTGAACGATGCCGATCCGATGCAACGCCGCGAGCGCCGCACCCACCGCGAGCGTCGTCCGAAGATGCCCGACGAGCCGATCGGGCCTGCGTTCCTCGCTGATCGTCGTCGTCAGCGGCCACTCGTCGAAGAACGACATCAGGACGAACATCCGTCCATCACGCACGCGTCCGTGGTCGAGCAGCAGCGGGAAGTACCGCACCGCCGGCAGTTCAGTGTTGATGGTCGTGAGCACCGCAGCTTCGTTCACCAGGTTCTGCTCGTAGACGAGCCCCGGCCTGGTCGTCACCTTGAGCAGCGCGCGTCCGTTCGTCTGCAGGTCTCGCCCTACGTACAACTGGTGCCGGACGTGATCGACAGACGCATGCCCGCTCCGGTCCGTGCCGAGACGCTGCACATTCCGGAGACGCTTCAGCTGCGGCGACTGCAACTCGGCGGGGTTCACGTCGCGACCGGACATTCGCCCATTGTGCGACATCCGCAGTACTCTTCTCGCATCGTGATGATTTGTTTCGATCAGGGAAATCGACGGTTCAACTATCGAGTCGTTGGCGTGGCCATACACAACGACTCGGTCTTGCTGCATCGCGCCAACGACGAACCGTTCTGGACCTTGCCAGGCGGTCGAGCCGAGCACGGCGAAACCGCCGAGCAGACGATCGCGCGCGAGATGCGCGAGGAACTCGAGACCGATGTGCATGTCGAACGCCTGCTATGGATTGTCGAGAATTTTTTCGAGTTCGGCGGCTCGAGCTACCACGAGCTCGCGCTGTACTTTGCGATTCGCCTCCCTCCCGGAAGCGTCCCACTTCGCGCCGACTCCTTCGATCGCAGCGATGGTGGCGTACCCCTGAGATTCAAGTGGTTCCCTGTGCAGCAAGACGCACTTGCCGCGCTCCCTGTGATGCCTCCGTTCCTCGCTGAAGCGCTGACCAACTTGCCGGCATCAGCGGTACACGTCGTTGACCGCGACCACGTTGACCGCAACCACATCGAAGGCGAGCTATCATCGCGGCGTGCCTGACTTCAACTCGCTGCTCGTCTTCATCGGCGCCGGGCTCCTGCTGAACATCACGCCCGGCCCAGACGTGCTCTACATCGTCGGGCGCAGCATCGGTCAAGGGCGGGTTGCGGGTCTGGTGTCGGTGCTCGGGATCTCGACTGGCTGTCTCTTTCACGTCGCGAGTGCCGCCCTGGGTCTCTCGGCGCTGATGCTCGCGTTGCCAGTTGCGTACGACGTTGTGCGATATGCGGGGGCCGCGTATCTGGTGTGGCTCGGCGCGCGAGCGCTGATCAGCAGATCGTCGCCGCTTCACGTCCAACGCGTCGATCCGGAACGGCTCGGGCGCGTATTTCGCCAGGGCGTTCTGACCAACGTATTGAACCCGAAGGTGGCGCTGTTCTTCCTCGCGTTTCTGCCACAGTTCACCGATCCCGCGCGTGGGCCTGTGACGGTTCAGATCGCGCTGCTCGGGTTGATCTTCATCGGGAATGGAACACTTGTCTGCGTCGCGTATGCGCTCGCAGCGAGCAGGCTCGGCGAGTGGCTGAGAACGCGATACGACCTCGCGACATGGCTCAACCGAGCGATGGGTGGGCTATTCATCGGTCTTGGCCTCCGGCTGGCACTTCAGAAGCGGCAATAACGCTCACCGACCACCCACGCCACGTATCGGTCCACGTCACGCCCTCCACAAAACCACGGGTCTCGGACGCTCCTTAGCTACGGTCGTTTGACGACCACCCTCGCTTGGACCAGGGCAACCCTTGCGCTCCCCTAGATCGTCCAAGGGACGCGAAGGGCGGAAACACAAGATGGCCGTCAGGGATTTCGACCTCATTCAAGGCACGCTCGACCTGCTGGTGCTCAAGTGCCTCGGCACCGGCGCCAACCATGGATACGGCATCGCGATGCGCATTCATCAACTTTCAGAGAATGCCCTGCGGCTCGAAGAAGGGTCGCTCTATCCGGCGCTGTATCGCATGGAGGAGCAAGGCCTCATCGAGTCGGAATGGGGAATGACGGAGAACAACCGCAGAGCGAAGTTCTACTCGCTGACCCGCAAGGGTCGGTCGGTTGCCGATGCTGAGCTCGACAGCTGGCGGCGACTTTCGAAAGCCGTGACACGCGTGCTTCGCGCGCTCGAGCAGGGAGCCTGACATGCAGCTGCGTTCACCGCGATGGCTTCGCCGCATCATCGCCGTCTTCCGCTGGAATGCACAGGATGTGGAGATGGACGAGGAGATGGGGTTTCACATCGACGCCATGGCCCGCGAGTACGTTCGCGCCGGAATGAGCGAGGCGGATGCCACTCGTGCTGCGCGCATGCGCTTTGGCAACGCGCGCCGCCACAAGGAAGCCGGCCACGACGTGCGCAGCGCTCACCTCGATCAACTTTCTGACGACGTAAAGTCGGGCGTCCGGCAACTTGTCAACGCTCGAGCATTCGCGTTCGTCGCGATCGTCACGCTGGCGCTCGGCATCGGCGTCAATGCCGCCGTGTTCACGGTCGTCAAGTCGGCGCTGCTCGATGCGTTGCCGTACTCAGAGTCGGAGCGACTGGTTCGCATCTATGGGGGCGCGGCCAACAATGCCTCGCAGACACGAGGGCCATTGAGCGCCGGCACGATCGACGACATCGGTGCGCGACAACAATCCTTCCAGAGTCTCGCCGGATTCACGGACATCGCGTTCGATGCCGTGTATGGCAGCGACACCGGCCCGCAGATCACAACCATCACGTGGGTGGAACCGCAATTCTTCGACGTGCTCGGCGTGTCGATGATGCGGGGACGTACATTTCTTCGTGATGACGCCGTCAACGGCCTTGTTCCGCTGAGCGGCGGAGCACTTGGTCAGGACACCGGCGGGCCGGTGATTCTGTCGCATCAGGCGTGGACGCGGCTGTTCGCGACCGATGCGAACGTCATTGGCCGAGAGCTGCGTATCAACGGCATTCCACGCACCATCGTCGGCGTGCTCCCGGAGGGCTTCATCGGTCCGATGGGTCCAGTGGATTTCTATCTGGCCTTCGATCGGGGACCGGTTGTGGCCAATCCGATCGCCGCACGACGGTCGCAGTGGCTCGGATTGATTGGGCGATTGAAGCCAGGCATCAGTCAGGACGCCGCGACCCGAGAGGTTGAACGGATCTGGGCGCAACTCATGCGCGAGTATCCGGCCGACAACGGCACGCTCCACACCAACGCCATGCCACTGCCTGACGCGATGCTCGGCAACACACGCGCGCCACTGCTCGTGCTGATGGCCAGCGCCGCGCTCGTGCTGCTCATTACCTGCGCAAATCTCGCCGCGACGATGCTGTCGCGAGCGCTTTCCAGACGCAAAGAGTTCGCGATGCGCACTGCGCTTGGTGCCGGTCGGGTGCGACTCGTACGACAACTGCTCACCGAGAGCACGGTGATGGCCTTGACCGGCGGTGCCGCCGGCGTGCTGCTCGCGATACTGGGCCTCGATGCGATTCGTGATCTTGCATCGCGGGCATTGCCCGCCTATGCGAATCCGACACTCGACTCCGGCGCCCTGCTGGTAACGACGGCGATCGCAGTCGGCGCCGGCCTTCTGTTCGGCATAGCCCCGGCCATCGCCATCGGCCGGACCGACATCCAGAGCACGTTGCGAGACGAGACGCGCGGCTCGAGCGACAGTCCTCAGTCGCGGCGACTCCGCGGCACGCTCGTCGCCGCGCAGCTCGCGTTATGCGTAAGCCTGTTGGTTGGCACCGGACTCCTGACCCGGAGCTTGTGGGCCATGACCGGTGCATCACTCGGCTTCGAACCAGAGCGCGTGCTGACTGGCATCATCCAGTTGCCGGTTCGCGACTACACCACCCCGGAGTCGCGCTTCCAATTCCGCCAACAGTTCGAGGAACGAGTCCGTGCGCTGTCGGGTGTGGAATCTGTCGCGACGGCGACGTCCGTGCCAACCGTGATACGTCAACGGTCGGGCGTGACGCTCGAGGGCGCGCCGTCGGGCCAGGCGCAACCGTTTGTGCTCGCGACCGTCGTGTCCGACGACTACTTCCGCACGCTCCACATCCCGCTGCGTCAGGGCCGCACGTTCGATGCACAAGAGCGCGTGGATTCGCCTCGAACGATCGTGATCAGCGAGAGCATGGCCAAGCGTTTCTGGCCGAATGGAAACGCCGTTGGATCTCGCCTTCGGATGGGCCCCGACCCCAAGTCACCGCTCCTCGAAGTGATCGGCATCGTCGGTGATGTGCGCAACGATCTTGCGCGAGCGGATGCCGAGCCCATTGCCTACGCATCGACGCGACAGCTCCCTGTGCCGCTCGTGACATTCCTCGTACGCACAACCGGAGATCCACTGTCGCTCGTCAGGCCAATCGAACGCGAGTTGGCGGTACTCGACCGCGGGCTACCGTTGCAGCAAGTCAGGACGCTACCGACTGTGCTCGGCGCAGGAGTTGCCGGCCGACGACTTCCCGTGCTGCTCATGACCGGGTTTGGTGCGCTGGCGTTGCTTCTTGCGTCAGTGGGTGTCTATTCGTTGTTTGCCAGCATGACCGCCGCACGCGAGCGAGAGTTCGGTGTACGGCTGGCGTTGGGCTCGAGACCGTCGGCTATCGCGGCGCTGGTGCTGCGCCAGGGGGTTGTGTGGATCGCCGCAGGCCTTGCCGTCGGTGCGGTCGGGATCGTCGTCGTCGTGCGGCTCGTAGGCAACCTCCTCTACGGAGTGTCGCCATTCGATCCAATTACCGTCGGCGTCTCAGTCGCGATCCTCGTCGTGTGCGCGACCATTGCGCTGCTCGTTCCACTGCGCCGCGCGACCCGCGTCGACGCAGCGGTCGCCTTACGCGCCCAATAGAGGCACATCGTAGAGGGCGGGTCTTCAGACCCGCCTTCGTCAATGCAGTGCGTTCACGTTGCCGGCACTGAGTACGCCTGTCGCTGGAACACGACGTCTTCCTGCGGATCTCTGATCGTGCGCTACTTTCCTGTTCGCCAAGATGTAAACGACGCAATTCGACGAGCCGCGCGCTATCATTCAAATGATGCGTGCACTCCTGAAATTCCTGATGTTTCTCCTCGTCCTCGCGGCCGTCATCGTGAGCGGCGCGTGGGTGTGGGCCGGACGACAATCGGGCCCGACGATCGAAATCCGACAGCCCGGGAAATTCCTGGGTCGGACCGGCACGGTCGAATTGATGGTGCAGGCGCCCGGCGGCGTCTTCTCCGGTGTGGACGTCGCCGTCGAACAGAACGGCAAGACGTTCCCGGTCTACACGCTGGACGCGCAGAAGCCCGATGCTGCGAAGGCCGACAGCGCGGAAAAGATCTACGTCATGCGCCCAATCGGGAAGCAGGCGATCCCCGAGTTACAGGCCGGAGCCGCACGCATCGTGATCCACGCGAAGCGGCCGGTTGTCTACGGCCTACGGCAGGCAGAGTCCACGGCCACGCGCGACGTACAGGTACGGCTCGACCCGCCACGCGCCTCCGTCGTGTCGACGTTCCACTACATCAACCTCGGGGGGAGTGAATTCGCCGTCTACCGCGTCTCACCTGACGATGTGGAATCGGGCGTGCGCGTCGGGAACATCGAGTATCCCGGCTATCCGGCGAAGGGCGCCGGCATCAGCAGCGACCCCGCATTGCGCGTCGCGTTCTTCGCGATGCTCTTCGATCAGGATCCGCGCTCCCCGGTGCAGGTATTCGCGCGCGATCCCGCAGGCAACGAAGTCGTCGTGCCCGTCGATCATATGGTGTTCCCGAAGCCGTACGGCAAGAGCACGATTCCGCTCGATGACTCATTCCTGCAGCGGGTCGTGCCGGCCATTGCCAGCGGTTCCCCGGACGAAAAGATTCCGACCGACGATGTGCTCGCGGGTTTTCTGAAGATCAACGGCGACCTGCGGAAGAAGAACAATCAGTACCTGATGGAGCTCTCGAAAAAGAGCTCTCCGGAGCTGTACTTCAAGGACGCGTTCCAGCAGCTCGGCAACTCGCAGGTCGAAGCGAAGTTCGCCGACACACGCACCTACACATACAAAGGTAAGGACGTCGATAAACAGGTCCACCTCGGCTTCGATCTCGCCAAGACAGCGAACGTGGCCATCGTCGCCTCGCAGCGCGGCCGTGTCGTGCACGCGTCCGACCTGGGCATTTACGGGAACTGCGTGGTCATCGACCACGGCATGGGCGTGCTGTCGCTTTACGGCCACCTTTCGTCGATTGCTGTCAAAGTCGGCGATATGGTCGAGAAGCGTCACGAGCTGGGCCGCAGCGGTATGACCGGACTCGCTGGCGGCGACCATCTTCACTTCACGATGATCGTTGGCGGGCAGCAGGTTACGCCCGTGGACTGGTGGAGCCCGCAGTGGATGCAGGACCGCGTTCTCCGCAAGATCACGGCTGCCGGCGGGGTGTCATAAAATCAAGGATTCGGAGTTATCGATGCATCCACCACTTCGCCTGCTCGCGTGCGTCGCCGCACTGAGCATGGCGGTGATCGTCGCCGCCTGTCACGGCGGTACCAGTGAAGAATCCACCGCGCCGACAACTGCGGCGCCCGCTACCAACCCCGTCGATCCGGCAACCGCAGGTGCGCTCACGGGCGTCGTCACGCTGCAGGGCACGCCACCACCAAATCCGCCGATCAACATGAGCTCCGATCCGTATTGCATGAAGCTCGGCGCTGCAACGACACCAGTTTTCGTTGTCTCCGACGACAGCGGACTCGAGAATGTATTCGTGTACGTAAAAGACGGCCTGGGCAATTTGAAATTTCCGGTGCCGTCGAGCCCGGTCGTACTCGATCAGAAGGGCTGTTCGTATACGCCGCGGGTGTTCGGGATTCAGGTCGGCCAGTCGCTTGATATCGTGAATAGCGACGAGACACTGCACAACATCCACGCACTGCCGATGGCGAACCGTGAGTTCAACCGCGGCCAGGCGCTCCAGGGCATGAAATACACGACCACGTTCACTGCGCCCGAAGTGATGCTGCCGTTCAAGTGCGACGTGCACAAGTGGATGAACGCCTGGGTCGGCGTCCTCGCGCATCCGTTCTACGCGACCAGCGGCAAGGCGGGTGCCTTCGAGATCGCGGGTCTGCCGCCGGGCACGTACACGATCGAGGCCTGGCACGAGAAGCTCGGCACGCAAACGCAGCAGGTCACGATAGGTCCCAAGGAATCGAAAAAGATCTCATTCGTCTACAAGGTGTGATGCTTCATCTCTTTGCGATGCTGGTCGCGGCAACGACCGGGATCCTGATCTTTGCGGGCGGCCTCGTCACAAGCACTGAATCGGGTTTGTCAGTACCCGACTGGCCCAACACCTACGGCTACTTCATGTTCTTCTTCCCGCTCGAGAAGATGGTGGGTGGGATCCGATACGAGCACACCCATCGGCTCATCGCGAGCACCGTCGGGTTTCTCATCGTCATCCTCGCGGCCTGGCTCTGGCGTGCCGAGACGCGCCGCTGGGTACGCCGGCTCGGGTATCTGGCGCTCGCCGCCGTGATCACGCAAGGCATCCTCGGCGGCATCACCGTCCTGTGGTATCTGCCGGATCCGATCTCGATCGCCCACGCGAGTCTCGCGCAGATTGTGTTTTGTCTGACGATGACCATTGCGCTGGTCACGTCGCCGGGATGGAAGCGCGCCTACGCGACCCAGGAGGGAATCGCGCCGAAGCATTCCGGCAGACAGGGTCCCTCGCCGGACGATCTCGTACTGCAGCGCGTCGCCGCAGTGACAACCGGATTGATTTATCTACAGATCGTGGTCGGCGCGACCATGCGGCACACAGGGGCCGGGCTGGCGATCCCCGACTTCCCCCTGATGTTCGGTCAGCTGATTCCGCCGCATTGGGATCCGAAGATCGCGATTCACTTCGCCCATCGCCTCGGTGCCGTAATCGTGAGCCTCGCGATCCTGGCGACGACAGGTCACGTGTTCTATCACCACAAATCGCGAAGTGAGTTGCTGCGCCCTGCGCTGCTGCTGCTCGCGTTGCTGGTGACCCAGGTGACGCTGGGCGCGATGACGGTGCTCAGCCAGAAGGAATTCATCATCAACTCGCTGCACGTCATCACCGGCGCGTCAGTGCTGGTGACGTCACTCATGCTGACCCTTCGAGCGCATCGCGCAAGATTTGCCGCCGGGTCCAAAGAACAGGACCCGGCCTACGGCCGTCCCATGACCGTACGTAGGGCGGGTCCTTTTGGACCCGCCAATTCCACGGCCGGAGATCACGCATGAGCACCGCCAATGCCGCCGTCGATCGTCATGCCGTCGTCGGCAGCAGATCACGCGTCGCCGACTTCGTCACGCTGACCAAGCCGCGGCTCAATCTGCTCGTGTTGTTCACGACGCTTGGCGGTCTGTATCTCGCATCGCCGGACGGCGTGCCCATATCGCTGCTCGTGCACACGCTGCTGGGCACAGCACTCGTCGCCGGAGGCGCAGCAGCGCTCAACCAGGTCTGGGAACGAGAGACCGATGGTTTGATGCGTCGCACCAGCGTGAGGCCGCTGCCGCAAGGTCGTCTCGGCGTGAACGAAGCGACGTGGTTCGGCGTCGCGCTGACCTCGATCGGTCTCATCGAGCTGACCTTCGGCGCAAATTCCACGGCCGCCGTCGTCGCCTTCGCTACATCGGCGAGCTACGTCCTGGCCTACACACCGCTCAAGACACGCACGTCACTGGCGACGCTCGTCGGCGCGGTCCCTGGTGCGCTGCCACCGGTAATCGGCTGGGCGGCGGCTACTGGTGAGATCTCACTGGCTTCGCTCATCCTCTTTGGCATCGTGTTCTTCTGGCAGATGCCGCATTTCCTCGCGATTGCCTGGATGCATCGTAACGACTACGCGCGAGCGGGCATTCCACTGCTTCCAGTGCTCGAGCCAGATGGGCGACGCACTGGCCACCAGGCGTTGCTTTATGCGGCAGCGTTGTGGCCGGTGAGCCTGATGCCAGCACTCGTTGGACTCGCCTCGGCGCCGTACAGCATCGTTGCCACGATCCTCGGTGTCATGTTTATCGGATTGAGCGCGCTCTTCGCACGCGATCGATCGATCGCCAGCGCACGACGGCTGTTTCTGTTCTCGATCACGTATCTACCGCTGTTGTGGGGCGCTCTGGTCGTGGACCGTCTGTGGATCTGAGCATCTCTGCTCTTCCTCACCTCAATGCGCTGCTCAACGGAACCTCGGCTGTTTTTCTCATTACTGGCTACGCCTTGATCCGCACTGGGCATGAGGCAGCCCATAAGCGGAGCATGATCGCCGCACTCATCTGTTCAGCGGCGTTCCTGACGAGCTACGTCATCTATCACTTGCACGCAGGTTCGCGTCCGTTCCCCGGAACCGGCGCTATACGTGGCATATACTTCGCAATCCTGATCACCCACGTCGTGCTCGCGGCAGTGATTCTGCCGCTCGTCCTC
>DATCXH010000093.1:0-6276 GCA_036565925.1 Vicinamibacterales bacterium | reverse complement strand
CTACGTGACTATGCCACCGAATCCGAGCCATCTGGAGGCCGTGGATCCTGTGGTCGTCGGTATGGCGCGAGCCGCAGGCACCGTTGCCGATCGGCCGGGACCGCCGCGATTCGACGGCGTGCTGACGCTCCCGATTCTGATTCATGGTGATGCCGCGTTCCCCGGTCAGGGCATCGTCGCCGAGACGCTGAACCTGTCGCGGCTGAGCGGCTACGACACGTCCGGCACGATTCACATCATCGCCAATAACCAGCTCGGATTCACCGCCACCCCGGATGAGTCTTACAGCACGAGTTACGCGAGCGGTCTCGCCCGCGGCTTCAAGATCCCGATCGTCCACGTCAACGCCGACGATCCGGCTGCGTGTCTCGAAGCCGCACGGCTCGCCTGGGAATACCGCGCCCGCTTCGGCCTCGACTTCCTCATCGATCTGATTGGATATCGACGCTACGGACACAATGAAGGCGACGAGCCGGCCTTCACGCAGCCGTTGATGTACAAGCGGATCGCCGCGCACAAGACCGTCCGCGAGCTGTTTGCCGATCAACTCGCCCAGCAGGGAACGGTGCCGCGCGAAGACGCCGATCGACTGGTGAAGAAGTATTTCACCGAACTCGAACAGGCATTCGCGTCGCTGAAGCCCGAGGAAGATTTCGTGGCGCCGGTCTCGGAGCTCGCGCCTGCTGGTACAGCCGCCAAAACCGAAACGGGTGTGAAGGTCGAGCGTCTGCGGGAGATCAACGACTCGCTGCAAACGGCACCCGAAGGCTTCACGTTTCACAAGAAGCTCGAGCGGGGCCGCGAGCGTCGCAAGGCGATGTTCAATAATCCGACCGAGCGCACGGTCGATTGGGGCGCGGCAGAGGAGCTGGCCTTCGCCACGATTCTCGCCGACGGTACGCCGATCAGACTCACCGGCGAAGATGTCGAGCGCGGCACGTTCAGCAGCCGCCATGCGGTCTTCTACGATTCAGCGAACGGCAATCGCTTTGTCCCGTTACAGTCGTTCGCCCACGCGCACGCCTCGTTCGAAATCCACAACAGCCCGTTGAGCGAAAACGGCACGGTCGGATTCGAGTTCGGCTACAACATCCAGGAACCCTCGCATCTCGTGCTCTGGGAGGCGCAGTACGGCGACTTCATCAACGGCGCGCAGATCATCCTCGATCAGTTCGTCACGTCGGCGCGAGCGAAGTGGGGATTGCAGCCATCGCTCGTGTTCCTGCTTCCACACGGGTACGAGGGACAAGGGCCCGAACATTCGAGCGCCAGGCCCGAACGTATTCTGGAGGCCGCGGCGGGAATCAATCTGCGACTCGTCAACTGCACGACGGCGGCGCAGTACTTCCATCTGCTGCGACGTCAAGCCAAGCTCCTTCTGAAAGATCCGCTGCCACTGTTCGTGCTCACACCGAAGAGTCTCCTGCGTCACCCTGCGGTCGCCTCCGCTCCGATCGAACTCGAGACCGGACGCTTCCAGTCCGTCATCGACGATGATGACGCGCGACGGCAGGCGAAGAACATCCGTCGCGTCGTGCTGTGCAGCGGAAAGGTCTACGTCGATCTAATCAATAGCGAGCAGCGGAAGACGTCCACCGACGTCGCGATTCTGCGCGTCGAGCAGCTCGCGCCATTCCCGGGTGTGGCGCTCCGTGAAGCGCTCGACGGCTATCCAGCGGTCCGCGATCTCGTCTGGTTACAGGAAGAACCCGAGAACATGGGCGCCTGGGAGTTCATGCGTCCCAATATCGAAGAGCTGATCGGCGATCGCTATCCGCTGCATTACATCGGTCGGGCGCGCAGCGCGAGCCCGTCGGAAGGGTCGGCGGCGTGGCACCAGCTCAATCAGCGCGCGCTGGTGGAACGCGCATTCGATCTCGACAGCCACTCGACTGCATCACCGAAGGTCCTCTCAAAGCCGGCCCGCAGTCTGACCGGGTCCAAGCGCTGACCTATGTCCAATATCGTCGTTCCTGTGCTCGGAGAATCGATCGTGGAGGCCCGCATCGCCAAGTGGCTGAAGAAGCCGGGCGATCACGTAGAGGTCGGCGACCCACTCGTGGAGCTCGAGACCGAAAAGACCAACCTCGAGCTCAGCGCAGAGAAGCGCGGCGTCATCACGAGCATCGCGCGCAAGGAAGGCGAGGACGTCAAGATCGGCGAGCTGCTCGCGGTCGTCGATGAGAACGGCGCCGGAGCTCCACCGCCCGCTGCTGCGCAATCGGGCAGCGCCGCCAATGCTGCGGCGCCTGCCCCTGCACCGACTCCCGCTGCTGCTCCCCAGGAACAACCAAAGACGACGCCGACCGCGCGCCGCATGGCCGACGATCACAAGGTCGACCTCGGTGGCGTTCAAGGCACCGGATCAGCCGGTCGCGTGATGAAGCAGGACGTGCAGAACGCGATGGCGCCCGCCCCCGCCGCACCTGCCTCCGCGCCTTCGGAGCTTCGGCGAGGCGAGCCGACACGCGAAGCGAAAATCGCACCGACACCCGCCAGGCCGATCGCACCGACAAGGATCGGGGATCGCACCGAAGAGCGAGTTCGGATGACGAAGCGACGGCAGACGATTGCCCGCCGTCTCGTCGAGGCTCAGCAGACCGCCGCAATGTTGACGACGTTCAACGAGGCGGACATGACGCAGATCATGGCGCTTCGCGAGCGGCGCAAGGAGTCGTTCAAGAAAGAATTTGGCGTCGGCCTCGGCATTGCGTCTTTCTTCGTCAAGGCCAGCATCGCCGCGCTGCGCGCCTTCCCCGCGCTCAACGCCGAGATTCAAGGCGACGAGATCGTCTACAAGCACTACTTCGATATCGGCATGGCCGTTGGCGCCGAGGGCGGGTTGGTTGTCCCGGTGATTCGCGACGCCGATCGCATGACGTTCCCGCAGATCGAGCTGTCCATCCGCGATTTCGCCAGGAAGGCTCAGGACGGGACGCTCACGCTCGAGGACCTGCGCGGCGGCACGTTCACGATCACCAACGGCGGCGTCTTCGGGTCACTGCTCAGCACGCCGATCCTCAATCCTCCGCAGGTCGGCATTCTCGGACTCCACAAGATTCAGGACCGCGTGGTGCCGCTCAACGGGCAGCCGGCGATCCGGCCAATGATGTATCTGGCGCTGTCTTATGATCATCGGATTGTCGATGGCCGGGAGGCGGTGCAGTTCCTGGTCAAGGTGAAGGAATACATCGAAGATCCGGCCAATCTGCTGCTTGAAGGATAGATTCAGGTTATATGCGCACGCTGCTCTCGCTGACGTTCGTCGCGCTCCTGGCCTCCAGCGCATCGGCGCAGGACACCAAGCTCATTCCGGCGCCTCCCGACCTCGGCGCGCCGCCGAACGATGCCGTCAAGAGCTCGACCGGGCTGATTTCCAAGACGATCAAGCCGGGCACAACCGACGAGAAGCCGATCGCCACCGACGTCGTCACCGTGAACTACACCGGCTGGCGAAGCGACGGGATGATGGTCGACAGCAGCGTGGCGCGCGGCCAGGCATCGACCTTCCCGCTCGACAAAGTGATGGCCGGGTGGCGCGAGTGCGTGATGCTGATGACCATCGGCGAGACGCGCCGCTGCTGGGTACCGCAGGCGCTGGCGTACAACGGCCGCGCCGGACGTCCGACGGGCACCGTCGTCTTCGATATCGAGCTCATCGATTTCCGCCCCTCGCCGCTGATTCCGCCGCCCGACGTCAAAGGGCCGCCCGACGATGCCAAGCGCACGCCGAGTGGGTTGGCGTACAAGGTGCTGCGGCCGGGCAAAGGCACACGCAGCCCGAGTCCCTTCTCACAGGTGAGCGTGCACTATACCGGGTGGACCACCGAGGGCCGCATGTTCGACAGCTCGGTCCCGAGCGGTATGCCGCGGTCGATGCGGCTCGACGAAGTGATCAAGGGCTGGAGCGAGGGCGTGCCGATGATGACCGAAGGGGAGCGCATGCGCTTCTGGATCCCCGAGAAGCTGGCCTACGAGGGCAAGAGCGATCCGAAGGGAATGCTCGTCTTCGACATCGAGCTGGTCGCGATTCAATAAAGCGTCGGCCAAAGCCGGACACTACTCCTGCGACATGTAGGGATACTGCCAGTCGCGCGGGGGCGAAAAGGTCTCCTTGATCGCCCGGGCGCTGACCCAGCGCAGCAGATTCATCTTCGATCCAGCCTTGTCGTTCGTGCCGGATGCGCGCGCGCCGCCGAACGGCTGCTGACCGACGACGGCGCCAGTGGGCTTGTCGTTCACATAGAAGTTGCCAGCGGCGTTGCGAAGAACACTCATCGCCTGACGCACTGCGGCCCGGTCGCGTGCGAACACCGCGCCCGTCAGCGCGTAGGGCGACGTCCGATCGACGATATCGAGCATCTGGTCCCATTGCGCGTCGGGATACGCATACGTGGTGAGCACCGGGCCGAAGATCTCCTCGCACATCAAGCGATAGCCAGGATCCTTCGTCTCGACCAGAGTTGGCTCAATGAAGAATCCCACTCCGTCATCGGCGCCACCGCCTTGAATGATGTGCGCGTTCTTGCGAGCGTCATCAAGATAGCCCGATATCTTGGTGAATGACTTGCGGTCGATCACCGCGCCCATGAACGTGCGGAAATCGCTGACGTCGCCAATCTTCATCTCGCGCATCATCGCGACGACGCGATCGCAGACATCACCCCACAGAGACTGCGGCACATAGACTCGACTCGCGGCCGAACACTTCTGCCCCTGATACTCGAACGCACCGCGCGCCATCGCGACCGCAAGCTCCTGCGGATCGGCGGACGGGTGCGCGATGATGAAGTCTTTGCCCCCGGTTTCGCCGACGAGGCGCGGATAACTGTGATAGCTGCCAACGTTCGCGCCAATGCGCGTCCACATCGAGTTGAATACGGCGGTGCTGCCGGTGAAGTGCACACCGGCAAGGTGCGGCGAGTCGAGCAGGATCGACGAGATCTGCGCGGCGTCGCCGGCGACGAGATTGATGACGCCAGGCGGCAGGCCGGCGGCTTCGAGCAGGCGCAGGATGTAGAACGCGCTGAGCATCGCGCTCGATGCCGGCTTCCAAATCACGGTGTTGCCCATCAGCGCCGGCGCGGTCGGCAGGTTGCCGGCGATCGACGTGAAGTTGAAGGGGGTCACCGCATACACGAAGCCTTCGAGCGGCCGGTACTCCACACGGTTCCACGCCGCGTGTGTGCTGATCGGCTGCTCGGCATAGAGTTCCTGTGCGAAGTACGGATTGAAGCGCCAGAAGTCGATCAGCTCGGACGCGGAGTCGATCTCGGCTTGAACCACTGTCTTCGACTGGCCGAGCATCGTCGCGGCATTCAGCGTCGCTCGCCACGTCGTGGTCAGCAGTTCGGCGGCGCGAAGGAAGATCGCAGCACGATCGGTGAAGGACCAGGTGGACCAGTCCCGCGCAGCTGCGAGCGCCGCCTCAATCGCCTGTTGCACGTGACCCGGTTCCGCCGCGTGCCAGTCACCAAGGACGCAATGATGATTGTGCGGCATCACCGAGCGTTGCGTGCTACCGGTCCGGACCTCGCGCCCAGCGATGATCAGCGGCATGTCGATGCGCTCGCACGCCATCGATTTCAACCGTGATTTCAGCTCGGCGCGTTCTGGAGACTGGGGAAGGTAGGTTTTATTCTGGTCGTTGACCGGAAGAGGCACGCTGCTCATGTCGTCTCACCCAGAATACGCCCGAATCGGAATGGGCTGCATGCGACTGTCCACCGAGCGGGACCGTGATGACGCACGCAGCATCGAAGTCCTGCATACCGCTTTGGACGCGGGCATCAGCTTCCTGGATACGGCCAATGCCTACTGCTGGGACGACTCGGAGGTCGGCCATAACGAGCGGCTCATCGCGCGCGCCATCGCGACGTGGGATGGCCGCCCGCGCCTGGCGACCGGCGAGCGTCCACCGATCGTCATTGCAACAAAAGGCGGACTGACCCGACCGAACCGGCAATGGATCCCCGACGGCAGAGCGCGTCATCTGCGTGAGGCGTGCGAAGCCAGTCTGAAGGCGCTCGGCGTCGCCCGAATCGATCTCTATCAGCTTCACGCGGTGGATCCGCGCGTGCCGCTGTCAACGAGTGTGCGTGCGCTCGCGTCGTTGAAGGATGAGGGCTTGGCCGTGCGCATCGGTCTCTGCAACGTGAACGTCGGGCAGATTGAGGAGGCGCGTCGGATCGCTGATATCTCGACGGTGCAGGTCGAGTTGAGCGTGTGGCACGACGAGAACCTGCTCAACGGAGTCGTCCAGTACTGCGCCGAACA
>DATCXH010000557.1:0-3508 GCA_036565925.1 Vicinamibacterales bacterium | reverse complement strand
ACGCATCAACAGGCCCCTCGCTGCAGCGACGCACCGGGCCAACGCCACCGCCGCATCGCCGGGCTCGACGCCGCAACGCCCCTGACCGACATTCACGTCAACCAGGACGCCAATCGTCACGCCAGCTGCGCGTGCGGCATCTGCTATCGCCTCGATGCCGGCCCCGGAATCAACCGCGACCGTCACGGCTCGATTGCGCGCCAGCGCGGCCACTCGCGCGCATTTGTCTGGACTGACGATCTCATTGGCGATCAGCACGTCCTCGCAGAAGTCTGCGACGGCTTCTGCTTCCGACACGGTCGCGCATGTGAGCCCGACGCAGGATCCGGCGGCCAACTGGCGATGCGCAATGGCCGGTGTCTTGTGCGCTTTGAAGTGCGGCCGCAGCCGGCAGGGACCGCTCGCGAAAAACGCGGCCATGCGAGCGATGTTGCGATCGAGCGTCGCGACATCAACGATCAGCGCCGGGGTGGGAATCTGGGAGAGGCTGGTCATTGTTGATGGTTGATTGGCGATTATTGATTAGTTGTTGATTGGGGATTGTCGATTGGGGGATTGAAGCCGCAACCAGCCATGGGAGGGGGACCCAGCCCAATCAACCATCAACAATCCGCAATCACCAATCCAATCAAGAATCCCGAATCCCCCAATCACCAATGCTCTAGACGGGCTCCTCATCCTCTCCCCTGCGCGCCGGCATGATCCCGAACGCTCGCATCTTTCGATACAGGTTGCTGCGCTCGACACCGAGCACTTCGGCAGTACGCGACATGTTGCCCTGCTGTGCCGCAAGCGCGCGTAGGATGTACTGCTTCTCGAAATCGTCGCGCGCATCGTGCAGCGGCGCGATCGTCGTGGCGGTGGCAACCGCGGCTTGCGGCGTCGCGACAATCCCGTGTTCGAGGAAACTCAGATCGCGCGACGACACGCGATCTCCGGGCACCATGATCATCAGCCGCTCGACGAGATTGCGCAGCTCGCGAACGTTCCCCGGCCACGGATAGCGCTGGAGCGCGGCCACTGCATCAGGATCGAAGGTCTTCGGACGACGACCGTACTCACGGGCCAGCATCGCCATGAAATGATCCGCGAGCAGCGCGACGTCCTCGACCCGTTCGCGCAGCGGCGGCACGAAAATCGGCACAACGTTCAAGCGGAAGTACAGATCCTCACGAAACCGTCCGGCGCGAATTTCGACGGGCAGGTCCTTGTTGGTGGCCGCCAGTACGCGCGCATCGACGCGAATCCGCGTCGAGCCACCAACCGGCTCCATCACCTGCTCCTGCAGCACGCGCAGGACCTTGGCCTGCGTCTTCAGGCTCATGTCGCCGATCTCGTCGAGGAAGATGGTGCCGCCGTGTGCGGCTTCGAATTTTCCGCGACGATCGGCGACCGCGCCGGTGAAGGCGCCGCGCACGTGCCCGAACAGCTCGCTCTCGATCAGCTCCTCGGGAATGGCCGCGCAATTCACCTCCACGAATGGCGCCGAGCGTCGCCGACTCATGCCGTGGATATTGCGGGCGACCAACTCTTTGCCAGTCCCGTTCTCACCAATGATGAGCACACGACCGTTGGTCGGCGCCGCCATGGCCACCTGCTCGCGCAGCTTGGCCATTGCGTAGCTCTCGCCGATCATCTGGTGCTGCGCGTCTACCTTGGCGCGGAGCGCGAGGTTCTCGGCCTCGAGATTGCGCTGGCGCAGCGCATTCCGGACGACGAGCACCGTCTTCTCGAGCGACAACGGCTTCTCGACGAAGTCGAAGGCCCCCATCTTGATCGCGCGCACCGCCGACTCGACGTTGCCGTGACCGGAGATGATTACCACCTGGGAATCGATCTGGCGCTCGCGCATGCGCGCGAGCGTGGCGAGTCCATCCATCCCGGGCAGCCAGATATCGAGCACGACCACGTCGTAGACCTGACGCGCCAATCGATCGAGACACGCTTCACCGCTCTCGGCCGACTCGACCTCATAGCCTTCGTCGCGTAGTACGCCGCTCAGCGCGCTGCGCACCCCAGGTTCATCATCAACAATCAGGATCGAGGGCATCAGGCAGGAAGTTCGATGGCGAAGCGGGTGCCTCGGGGAGTGTTGTCAGTCACGGCGATGTTGCCGCCATGCTCGGCGACGATGCGGCGAACGATGGCCAGCCCGAGACCGCTGCCGCGCTGCTTTGTCGAGTAGTACGGCAGAAACAGCTTCTCGCGCTCGGCGGCCGGAATACCTGGACCGTTGTCGGCCACCACGACGCGCACAACGCTGTTGGTACGGTCGTGCTCGGTCTCGATATCAATCACCCCGCGGCGATCCATCGCTTCAATCGCATTGTCCACGAGATTGATGACGACGCGGCGAATCTGTTCTTGATCGACACCCACTTTCGGGAGTCCGTCGGCGAAGTGGCGCCGGAATTCAACATCGGTGCAGATGCCTTGATACAGCGCCAGCGCTTCGTCCAGCAGTCCGTGCAGATCGGTGGGCACGGCACGCGGCGCCGGCATGCGCGCAAACTGTGAAAACTCGTCCACCAGCCCCTTGAGCGACTCGACTTCACCGACGATCGTGGTGGTGCACTCCTCAACGAGCGCACGCGTCGGCTCCGGCGCCTGGGTGAAGTGCCGGCGCAACCGCTCGGCGCAGAGCTGGATCGGCGTCAGCGGATTCTTGATCTCATGCGCGAGACGCCTCGCGACCTCACGCCATGCAGCAGCTTTCTGCGCGCGCACGAGCGGTGACACATCGTCAAAGACCACCACCATGCCATCGGTCGTGCCATCGTCGCGCCGTAGAGGCGTGGTCAGGACGGACAGGTGAACTTCGCGCCCTTCGAGCGTGACGGTGACGTCCTGTGGACGGAGATCGTCGCGATTCCGCGAGGCTTCGTCGATGAAGATGGCCAAAGGCCTGAGCTCGCGGGTGCCGAAGACCGCGGACGCCGGCAGCCCGGCGACACGAGCGTCCATGCCGAGCAGACGCGACGCCGCGGTGTTCCAGGTGCGGATGCTGCCGCTGCCATCGATCGACACGACGCCGGTCGCCAGACGATCGAGCACCGTTTCGACATACCGGCGACGCCCTTCCACGTCGTGATGTCTGCGCTCGAGCTCGACCGACGAGCGCTCCATCCGTCGTCGATTCGCGGCGACCTCGCCGGCCATTCGGTTGAACGCCTCGATCAACGAGCCGAACTCGTCACTCGTTTCCGCCTTGACTCGATGGTCCAGGCGTCCGGCGCCAATCTCGTCGGCTGCGGTGGCCAGCATCTGGACCGGCCGTGTGATGCGTTTCGCGAGATAGAGACCCATCCACGTTGCGCCGACGAGAATCATCAACGTCAGCATGAGAAAGAACGACAGATAGACGCCGGCGAGCGGCTGCTTCAACACACGCAGTTGCTGATAGGACTCGTACGCCGCCGTCATGCCACGTGCGCGCGTCGCAAACTGGTCGGTGAGGTACTCACTCGCGACAACCACGCCACGCACCGGGCCTGATGGTGACGAGCGG
>DATCXH010000380.1:0-4111 GCA_036565925.1 Vicinamibacterales bacterium | reverse complement strand
TGAGGTACTCCTCGCCATCGAGCTTGATTTCCTGGCCGGAGTACTTGCCGAACAGAATGGTGTCGCCTTCCTTGACGTCGAGCGGCGTCACCTTGCCGAGGCCCACAGCGATCACCTTGCCCTGCTGCGGCTTTTCCTTGGCCGAGTCGGGGATGATGATGCCGCCGATCTTCTGCTCGCCTTCTTCGATGCGCTGAACGATGATGCGGTCGTGTAGCGGTCTGACTTTCATGTGTCTTCGACTCCAGCGTGTTCTGGTGGTGTCGAGGCCGCGCTTCCAGGGAGGAAGCAGCCCCATCGGGTTTTCCTAAGAAATCTTTCGCATATGCCCTGAGTGCTAGCACTCAGGCCGCGCAACTGCTAATTCTAGTGAAGCGCAAAAAATGCTGTCAAGGGGCAGTCGCGCCGACTCGTAGAGGTGGTGTCAGGAACCGCCTCTACGCGGTAGGACGACGGAGGCGGTATTCGGTGATTTTACGGCTCAGGGTGTTGCGATGCATCCCGAGCAGATCCGCAGCCTGACAAAGATTGCCGTGGGCTTTGGTCAGGATGTGGCTGATGAATTTCTTCTCGAACTCACGCTGCGCATCCTCGAATCGCACGCCTCGCGTGACGAGTTCATCGACGAGGCGATCGAGTTGCTCCTTCAGCGGCATCACGGCAGCTCGTGGCCAGTAATACGGCGATAGGCTTCGAGATACTTGTCCCGGGTCTTCAGCACCACCTCGTCGGGAAGTGACGGCACCGGCGGCTGCTTGTTCCAGCGGATTGCCTCGAGGTAGTCGCGCACGAACTGCTTGTCGAAACTCGGTTGGGCGCCGCCCGGCTGGTATTGATCGCGCGGCCAGTAGCGCGATGAGTCGGGCGTCAACACTTCGTCGATGAGGATGATGTCGCCCTGCGGCGTGAGACCGAACTCGAATTTGGTGTCGGCGAGGATGATGCCGCGGGACTCTGCGTGCGCGGCGCCGTGCTCGTACAACGCCAGCGTCAGATCGCGAAGACGGCGAGTGAGGTCTTCGCCGATGATCCGTCCGGCTTCTGCCTCGCTGATGTTGATGTCGTGGCCACTCTCTTCCTTGGTGGCCGGCGTGAAGATCGGCGTTGGTAAACGATCCGATTCACGCAACCCGGCCGGCAGCGGCACACCGCATACAGAACCGGACGTCTGATATTCCTTCCAGCCCGACCCTGACAGGTACCCGCGAGCCACGCATTCAATCGGCACGGGGTTCGTCTTGCGCACCAGCATCGAGCGGCCGCCGAGAATGTCGGCGTGGCGGCTCAGACCATCGGGATAGCTCTGAGCATCGGCGCTCAGCAAATGGTTCGGGACGATCGATTGCGTCCGCGCGAACCAGAACGCCGACAGCTGCGTGAGCACCTTGCCCTTGTCCGGGATGCCCGAGCCCAGAACATAGTCGAAGGCTGAGATGCGATCCGTCGCAACGAGCAGCAGCGTGTCACCAAGGTCGAAAATGTCGCGGACCTTGCCGTGACGTTGTGGGGCGAGGCCGTTCAATCGCGTTTCGAGTAGGGGAGCTGCAAGTGGCACGTGATGATCCTATGAGGAAGCGAAATCTTACCGGTGTTACAAAGTGGCCGCAACCGTACGCAATAGTCCCGGCTGTTCTCGTCAACGGGCCTGATATATTGTGGCTTCCCCCGGGAATGAATCTGCGTACCGCTTTCGTTTCGCTTCTTGCACTCGCGCTGGTCGCCTGGTTTTTGCGCCACGCGAATATCGCTGATGTGTGGACCCAGGTGCGTCACGCGCGCATGGACCTCCTCATCCTCGGCTTCATCTTCGTGATGGCCACGTATTGGGCCCGCGCGATTCGGTGGCAGTACCTGCTCGCGCCGGTGGGCCCGACGAGGTTCCGCACCGTTTTACGAACGACGGTCATAGGGTTCGCAGCTCTGGCGATACTGCCGGCGCGTGTCGGCGATGTGCTTCGTCCCTATTTGCTTGCTCGCCGTGAAGGTCTCGCCACGACAGCCACCATGGCGACGGTCGTCATGGAGCGCGTGCTCGATCTGATCGCTGTCCTCGCGCTGCTGGCGATCTATGTCTGGGGCTTCACTGGCGACAGTCCGCTTCCCGACAAGCTCCTCAATCCCGTCAAGGTGTCAGCGACGCTCGCAGCGGCCGTGGCGGGCGTGCTCATGGCCGTGATGTGGGTGCTCGCGACGCATCCCGAGCGGATCGGTCAGCTCGCGGCAGCGGCGGCGCGTATCCTTCCCGGCCGTTTGTCGGAACGAGTCGGAGATCTCGCCACCACGTTCAGCGGGGGCTTTGCCGCCACACGTAATCCCCGCGCCTTGCTCTTCGCAACGATCTGGTCCTTTCCGCTGTGGCTGGCTATTGCCGCGGAAGCCTGGGCCGTGACCGTCGCGTTCGGTATCGACATGCCGTTTGCCGGTACGTTCCTCCTGCAGGCGCTGCTTGTCATTGGCGTCGCCGTTCCGACGCCCGGTGGCGTCGGCAGCTATCACGAGGCGTATCGCATCGGCGTGACGACCTTCTTTGGTGCAGACAACGATCGCGCGGTCGCTGCCGCCATCGTGACGCACGCCATCTCCTTCGTGCCCGTGGTCCTCCTCGGCGTCATCTTCATGGCGCAGGATGGCCTGAGCGTCAGCGGTCTGAAAGACCTGGCCGGCGCGGCGCGCCAGAAGGACGAAAAGGAAGGGGCTCACGCCGATGAAGTGCCCGTTCTGCGGCCATCTGGGCGATAAGGTCGTCGACTCACGCGAGAGCAAAGAGGGCGAGGTCATTCGCCGCCGGCGCGAGTGTCTCGACTGCGGACGCCGGTTCACTAGCTACGAGCGGATCGACGAGATCCCCTACATGGTGATCAAGAAGGACGGGACGCGCGAACGATTCGAGCGTCAGAAGTTGATTGCCGGTCTCCTCAAGGCATGCGAGAAGCGGCCAGTGAGCATCGCGTCCATCGAGGCCGTCGCGGACAAGGTCGAGGCGACACTGCAGGAGCGGCCGGAAAAAGAGATGGCAACGCAGGAAGTCGGTGCGCTCGTGATGGACGAGCTGAAACGGCTCGACAAGGTCGCTTACGTCCGATTCGCGTCCGTCTATCGCCACTTCCGTGACATCGGCGAGTTCATGAGCGAGTTGAAAGATCTGCTGAACGCGAAAGATTAGGAGTGGTGAGTAGTTAGTGGATCTGCTCCAGACCACCACCAACCACCAACCAGTAATGGCATTGACGCTTCGACCACCGGCGCCGGACAAACCCCCGACGACGCCCGCACGTCGAAGCTCCGCGCCACCGCAAGGCCGCAAGCCCTTCTTCGACAACACGCCCGTTCTGCTGGCCGGCATTCTCGCCTTGATGCTCGCGCTGGGTGGACTCCTGGCGTTGGGGAGCCGGTCCTCCGCACTCGCGCCCGACTTCGTGGCCGACGTCGTGCTCTACGCGCTATCGGCGACAAATCTCACGATTCTCGTTGCGTTGACATTCGTGCTCGCTCGCAACATCGTGAAGCTCGTGGTGGAGCGGCGGAGGGCGCTGCCATTCGCACGCTTCCGCTTCAAGCTCGTGACAGTGCTGCTCGGAATGACGTTGATTCCTGCGGTGCTCGTGCTGCTCATCGGCAGCGAATTGATTCGGAACAACGTCGATCGCTGGTTCAATGCCGACCTCAATGAGGTGTTGTCGTCGGCCAACGGCATTGCCGGTGACTACTACGCGCAACAACAGCGGCTCGTCTCATCGCAGGCCCAGCGATTCGCGCGAGCGCTGAGAGGCGTCGATCTCGAAGCGGCCAACTCTTCGGACATCCGCAACCTGGTCGCGCCCGATGTTCTCCAGGAGCGAGTCGATCTCGTCGAGGTTTACCGCGTGAGCCCTTCATCCGAGCCGCGGGCGGCACTCGTGCCTGTCCTCGACGTCGCTGCGCCTTCGATCCCTCGCGATTACTCGCGCGCGTCGGCGGATCGTCTCGCCGAGCGAGCGGCTGCTTCAACACACGCAGTTGCTGATAGGACTCGTACGCCGCCGTCATGCCACGTGCGCGCGTCGCAAACTGGTCGGTGAGGTACTCACTCGCGACAACCACGCCACGCACCGGGCCTGATGGTGACGAGCGG
>DATCXH010000455.1:0-7495 GCA_036565925.1 Vicinamibacterales bacterium | reverse complement strand
CCCGGGTCGCCGGCCGCGCCTCCGCCGATGCCCTATTACCTGCGGTTCGTCGTCCACGACAAGCCGGGGATCCTGGCCTTCATTGCGGCGGCGCTGGCCCGGCAGGGGGTTAATTTGGACGCGCTCCTGCAGGAACCGGGCTATCCCAAGGACCAGCTGCCCTTTGTGATCACGCTCGAGCCCTGCGCGGAAGCCCAACTCCATGCGGCACTTGCCGAGATCAGCAAGACGGAATGGCACGCGGTTCCGCCACTCGCCCTACCGATGCTCGTCGGCACGTGAGCGTGAACTTCCTCACGTGCAGGGAATTCGTGATATCGTTTTTGTTTCGTGTCACTTAAGACCCCTAGCGAGGTAGCGTCCAGCACAATCAGGGGCGAAGTGGTGGTTCCGGGTTCGGTCGCCAATCTCGGTGGCGGCTTCGATACGCTCGGTGTCGCCGTTCAGTTGTATCTGCGCGCGCGCATCGTGAGTGTTCGCGATGACGGCGCGTCGCGACTGACCGTAACGACGAGCACTCCACCGGTCAGAGGACATAACGCGGTCGAGCGCGCCTTCGAGGCCACCGCGCGACGGACGGGGGTTCGTGCGCCGTCGGTCGAGGTCGAGGTCGAGAGCGACATCCCGATGGCGGCCGGTCTTGGCAGCAGCGCTGCCGCAACCGTTGCCGGACTCAGGCTCTTCGAGCGGGTGACCGAGCCCGTTGATGACCACGTGTTGCTCGGTGTTGCGACGACGCTCGAAGGACATGCGGACAACGCAGCGCCGGCGCTGTTCGGTGGACTGAACTCGGTGCTTCAGGTCGAGCAGTCTGACCCGGTCGCCATGCGGTGGATGTGGCCCGAGGACGTGCAGTTGGTGGTCGCGACGCCGGCGGTTGGTCTCGCGACAGCGAAGGCGAGGGCGGCCCTGGCCGATCACGTGTCGCGCGCCGACGCGATCTTCAATCTGCAACGTGTGCTGTCACTGGTGCACGCGCTGCAACACGGTGAGTACGATCGCATTCGCGAGGCTGTGCGCGATCGCTGGCATCAACCCGCGCGCGCGTCGCTTGTGCCGCTCCTCGGCGAGGTGCTGGCGATTGACGACCCCGACGTCCTGGGTGCCTTCCTGTCCGGGGCTGGACCCTCGGTCGCGTTGCTCGTCAGGCAAGCGACGACGCGTGTCGAGCAGCTGTTGACGTCGTTGTATGCGCGCGCTGGCGTGGACGCGACGATTCGAACGTTGAATGTCCATCAGACGACGCCCACACCGGCGTTGAGTATTGGGCATTGAGCATTGGGCATTTGCGGATTGGGTGAGGGAGATATGAGTTTCGTCGTCGGACTGACCTGTCACGAGTGCGGGGCCAAGTATCCGCTCGCCGCTTCCTACGTGTGCAGTGACTGCATGGGGCCGCTCGAGGTCTCGTTCGACTACGACGCCATTCGCAAGGTGATGACGCGTCAGGTGATTGAGTCGCGTCCGCGATCGCTGTGGCGGTATCTCGAATTGCTTCCGGTGGAGGAGCCGCGTACCGGCTTCAACTCGGGGTTCACGCCGCTCGTTCGCGCAACGCGTCTGGCGGAGGAACTCGGTCTCTCGGAGCTGTATATCAAGGACGACTCGGTCAATCATCCGACCTTCTCGTACAAGGATCGCGTTGTATCGGTTGCGGCGAGTAAAGCCGTCGAATTCAACTTCCCGGTCTTCTCCTGCGCATCGACAGGGAATCTCGCAGGGAGCGTTGCTGCGCACGCCGCGCGTCTCGGTCTACCGTGTTACGTCTTCATCCCGCACGATCTCGAGCCGGCGAAGATTCTTGGTGCCGCAATCTACCGACCACATGTCGTCGCTGTCGAAGGCAACTATGACGACGTGAATCGACTGTGCACGCAGATCGCGGATCGGTATGGTTGGGGCTTCGCGAACATCAACCTGCGCAGCTACTACGCTGAAGGCGCAAAGACGATGGGGTTTGAGATCGTCGAGCAGCTTGGCTGGCGCTATCCCGATCACATCGTCTCGCCGGTCGCGGGGGGCACGCTGCTGCCGCGCATCTACAAAGGGCTGCGCGAGATGCGAGAAGTCGGTCTCGTCGACGGCACGCTGCCGCACATTCATGCCGCGCAGCCGGCCGGCTCGGCGCCCGTCGTGCGCGCCCTCGAAGCCGGTGAAGATTTCCCGGACCCGGTGAAGCCCGACACGATTGCCAAGTCGCTCGCGATTGGAAACCCCGCTGATGGTTTCCAGGTCGTGAAGGTCGTCAAGGAGACCGGCGGCGCGGGCGCGAAGGTGACCGACGATGAGATCCTCGATGCGATTCAATTGCTCGCGAGCACCGAAGGCATCTTCACCGAGCCGGCGGGTGGCACTACGCTTGCGGCGACCCGTCAGCTCGTACGGCGCGGCGTGATCAAGCCGAATGAGTCAGTGGTCGTCTGCATCACGGGCAATGGATTCAAGACGGCTGAAGTGATGCAGGACCGTGTCGAGCGGCCGACACGCATCGGTCGAGGGCTTGCCGACTTCGAAAAGGTTGTCGCGCCTCAGGCCGTGAATGCCTGATGTACCCGGCGTTTCTCCGTCTTGCCGGCCGCAAAGTCGTACTCGTCGGCGGCGGACGCGTGGCGGCGGGGAAGCTTCAGGGGTTGATCGTTGAAGGCGCGCACGTGACGGTCGTCGCGCCGGATATTCGACCCGAGCTCGAGCAGCCTGACGTGGCGCTCGAGCGGCGAGGCTTCGAAGAGGCGGATCTCGACGGCGCGTGGTACGTAATCGCGGCCGCGCCACCCGAGGTCAATCGCCAGGTGCTCGTGGCCGCAGAGCGCCGGCAGCTCTTTGTCAATGCCGTCGACGATCCGCCGCATGCGACCGCGTACGCGGGCGGAGTGGTCCGTCGCGATGGCGTGACGATCGCGATCTCGACCGACGGCCGCGCGCCGGCGCTCGCGGGTCTGCTGCGCGAAGCGCTCGATGCGTGGCTGCCGGGCGATCTCGATGAGTGGATGTCGGCCGCGGATGAGGTTCGTCGCGACTGGAAGCGCCACGCGGTGCCCATGGAACAGCGGCGTCCGATGCTACTCGAGACGCTGAATCGTTTGTACGAACGGAAATCATGACTGGTGGGCGAGTCTCGTTAGTGGGTGCAGGACCGGGCGATCCAGAGCTCTGGACCGTCCGTGCGTTGAAGCGCGTCCAAGAGGCTGACCTCGTCCTCTACGATGCGCTCGTGGATGCCGAGGCATTGCGGCGACTCACCGCGGCGCAGTGTTTTTGTGTGGGCAAACGCGCTGGCCGCGCCAGCGTCACGCAGGACACGATCAACAAGCTGATGATTCGCGCAGCTCGTCAGGGCAAACGCGTCGTCAGGTTAAAGGGCGGCGACCCGTTCGTGTTTGGGCGTGGAGCAGAAGAAGCGCTCGCGTTGGCGCATGCGGGAATTCCCGTCGAAGTCGTCCCGGGTGTGACGACTGCGGTCGCCGCGCCAGAACTTGCTGGCATTCCGGTGACGCATCGCGGCATCGCGTCTGGATTCCTGGTGCTGGCCGGCCAGACCGGTGATGCGCTGGAAGCGACGCTCGGAGCGATTCGTCCGCACAGCGTCACGCTGGTGTCGATGATGGGGCTCATGCATCGCGGCGAGCTCGCGACACGGTTGATCGCGCACGGCTGGTCGGGTGAGATCCGCGCCGCAATTGTGTGCGGCGCCTCGACGGTCGATGAGTGGACGTGGACCGGGCGTCTCGCTGACCTGGAATCTGTTACAGCGCCGGAGGGCATTCCCGGCGTGGTCGTCGTTGGGGAAGTGGTTCAAGTCCGCGACGCGTTGTCCGTCCGCCTACAGGCGGACACTACGCACGACGCGGACGAGGTGAAGTATGGCCGGAGTTGATGCGAACACGATGGGGCGCACGCGTCTCGACTTTGCCAGCGAGCACGACATCGACGAGTTCGTCGATGTGCTCGGCAAGTACGAGCGCGGCGAGATCTCGCCGGACGACTGGCGTCGATTCAGGCTCGTGCGCGGGACGTACGGGCAGCGCCAGGACGGCGTGCAGATGCTGCGGGTCAAGGCCCCGCAGGGCATCGTCACGTCCTCGCAAATGCGCGCGCTGGCCGGTGTGGCGGCGCGGCATTCACGCGGCTTCTGTCACATCACCACGCGACAAAACATTCAGTTCCACTTCGTGAAGCTCAACGTCGTCGAAGAAGTAATGCGGACGCTTGCCGACGAAGGCATGACGACGCGCGAGGCGTGCGGCAACTCGGTGCGCAACATCACTGGCTGTCCGTATGCCGGGACGTCTGCGACCGAGGTCTTCGACGTTACGCCGTACGCCGAAGCGATGACGCGCTACTTCCTGCGGCATCCGCTCTCGGGCAATCTGCCACGCAAGTTCAAGATCGCGTTCGAAGGCTGTGCCGAGGATCACGCGGTCGCTTCGATCAACGATATCGGTTTACGCGCGCGCATTGTCGACGGCAAACGCGGGTTCCGTATGACCGTTGCCGGCGGCACTTCGATTCTGCCGGTGAGCGGGTATGTGCTCTACGACTTCCTGCCGGCCGAAGAGATGTTCAACGCCGCCGAGGCGGTGGTGCGTGTGTTCCACCGGTTCGGTGACTACGAGCATAAATCGCGCAATCGTCTGAAGTTCACGATCAGGACGCTGACGTGGGACGGCTTCCGTCAGAAGTACGACGAGGCACTCGCCGAGTTCAAGCAGTCGGGCGGCGCGTCGTTGCCGTTCGATCCGCAGTCGCCACCCGCGTCAGAGCAGGCGCCCGACTGGGTACCGGCGCTTCCGCCAACATTGCAGGCTGTCGCCGCGGCCGCAAGTACGCCGGTCAGTGGCCCGGGCATCATGCCCGGCACGGTGCGACTCGCGGCGCTGCCCGACAGTTACGTGCGGTGGATGCGAACCAATGTCAGCAAGCAGCGTCAGCCCGGCTACTGCCATGTGACCGTGCGTCTACCGCTCGGCGATTTCACGTCGGGCCAGATGCGCGTCCTCGCGGATCTCGCCGAGGCCTACGGCGACGGATCGATGCGGCTCACCGTCGATCAAAACGTGTTGTATCGATGGGTGAAGACGTCCTCGGTCGAGCCGTTCTATCAGCGTCTTGCAGCGGCGGGTCTTGCTGCGCCAGACGCGGGAACATTGGGCGACGTCGTGAGCTGCCCTGGTGCCGAGAGCTGCCGTCTTGCGGTCACGCAGTCGCGTGGTCTTGGCCGTACGCTGACCGAGTTCCTGAGCACGCGATCGGATCTGGTGGACATGGTGCCGTCGGGTCACATCAAGATCAGCGGTTGCCCGAACGGCTGCGGTCAGCATCACATCGGATCGATTGGATTCCAGGGCAGCGTACGCAAGGTCGGCAGCCGCGCCGTGCCGCAGTATTTCGTGCTGGTCGGCGGAGGCGCGACCGACGAGGGCATCGCGCACTTCGGCAAGGTCGTGTCGAAGGTCCCTGTGCATCGGCTGACCGATGCGCTCGATCGTCTACTGGGTCTGTACAAAGCGAAGCGCGAGGGCGATGAAGAGCTCGGTTCGTTCTTCCGCCGCATTCCGCCGGCAATGGCGACGGAAGTGCTCAAGGATCTGGCGCAGCTCCTGCCGAACGAGACGACCGATGAGGACTTTGTCGATCTTGGCGAGACGCAGGCATTCGCTCCCGAGGTGATGGACGGAGAGTGCTCCGCGTAGTTGCAGTCTTCGTCGTTCTTTGCCTGACGGGTGTCGGCGCCCAGCAAAGGGAGTCGACCTCCGTCTCCTCGCCTGCCTCCACTCGCGAAGCCGTCGACTCGTTCTTCACTGCTGGCGTTACTGACGTCGCATCGATGCAGACGGCTGTTGACGCGCGGCTGACGCGCGCGCAGCAGCTCCTGAACGATCTCCTCGCGGTGAAGGGCCCGCGCACGATCGACAACACGCTCGAACCCTACGACGAACTTCTCGACGAGATCCGCACAGCGAGCGGCACCGCAGGGATCATGGCCGCAGTGCATCCGGACGAGGCGATGCGCAAAGCCGGCGACGATCTCGAGCGCAAAGCCGACGCGCTCGAAGCCGAGATCTCGCTGCGGCCGGATGTGTTCCGTGCGCTGCAGGACGTGCGGCTCGACGGCGCCGACGCGGAGACGCGCAATTACGTCGAGCGGACGATGCGCGAGCTGCGTCGGCTGGGCGTCGATCGTCCTGACGCCACGCGCAAACGACTCAAGGGATTGCGCGACGAGCTGACGGTGCTGATGGCCGAGTACCTGCGCAACATCCGCGAGCGGGGCCGTCGGTTCACGGTCGCCAGCGCGAAGGATCTCGACGGCTTGCCCGCTGACTTCATCGCGCGTCACAAGCCAGATGCATCAGGTGCCATCACCTTGACCAGCGACATCGTCGATGCGCGGCCAGTGCTGACCTACGCGACGAGCGAGGAACTGCGCAAACGGATGTACATCGAGTCGAACACGGTGGCGTATCCGGAGAACGTCGCGGTGCTTGCGAAGATGTTGACCGTCCGTGCGGAGATCGCGCGGCTGCTCGGCTACCCGACGTGGGCAAGCTATGACATGGCCTCGCGGATGTCGGGTGACGTGAAGACCGTGTCTGCGTTCATCGATCGCGTCGTTGCGGCGGCGCGACGGAAGTCGATGGCCGAGTACGACGAGCTACTGAAGGCCAAGCGTGAGGCGGTGCCGGGCAGCACGTTGAACGTGTGGGATCGCCCGTTCTATGGCGAGCAGATTCGTCGTCAGAGTTATGCGTTCGACTCGCAGACGATCCGACCGTACTTTGCGGCCAGTCGCGTGTTGCAAGGCGTGCTCGATGTCACCAGCCGCATCTTCGCGGTGACGTATCGTCCGGCCGCCAACGTGCAGGTGTGGCATCCGTCGGTGCGCGTCTACGAGATGCTCGACGGCGATCGACTGGTTGGGCGCTTGTATCTGGATCTCTATCCACGCCCCGGGAAGTCAGCCAACGCGTTCACCAGCACGATCCGTCAAGGCGCCGAGGACAAGCACATTCCCGAAGCGGTTCTGGTCGCCAGTGTGTCGGGTGGACGTGCGGACGATCCGGGTCTCATGACGCATGACGAGGTCCGTACGCTCTTCCACGAGTTCGGCCACATCGTGCATCGTCTCGTCGGCGGTCATCGCGCGTGGTACGGCATGAGCAGCACGCACCTCGAGCGCGATTTCGTCGAAGCGCCGTCGCAAATGCTCGAGGAATGGATCTGGGATCCGGCGACGCTGGCGACGTTCGCCACGCATTATCAGACCGGTGAGCCGATTCCTGCGCGGCTGGTGACGCAGATGCGTCGCGCCAGCGAATTTGGACAGGGACTCGATGTACGCGGGCAGATGGTGTTCGCGCGCGTGTCGCTGTCATTGCACGATCGCGATCCGAAGCGGGTGAACGCGACGACGTTGTTCAAGGAAATTCACAACCGCTATCTGCCCTACTCGCACGTAGACGGCACCTATCGCGAATTGGGGTTCACGCACCTGGCC
>DATCXH010000049.1:0-5744 GCA_036565925.1 Vicinamibacterales bacterium | reverse complement strand
ATTACTGGCACGGTGTGGATCTGTCGTTCAGCGCGCGTGTGCGACAGGAGCTTTTCGTTCAGGCCGGAACCAGCACCGGCCGTGGCGTGAACGATACCTGTGAGATCGAGACCGCGCGGTTCGGCGGACGGATGGTCATTGTCGACGGCCAGCCGACATGCAACTTCAACGAGCCGTGGCTGACGCAGCTGCGCGGCCTCGCCAGCTACACGATGCCGAAAGTGGACGTGCTCCTCAGCGTGATCGTCCGGTCGCAACCGAACGCACAACCCGCACCGACGACGGTCGCGACCAATGGTGGATCCCGGATCGCCACATACCAGATGACCCCGGCCCAGTTCCTCACGGCGACTGGTGTGCCGCTACGGGCGGGCTTGGCGCAGCAGAGCGTGAATCTGCTGGCCCCGGGCGCGCTCTATGGCGATCGCGTCAACGTCACCGATCTGCGCGTGGCCAAGGTGTTGCGATTTGGCGGAAAGCGGCTGAACGTTGGCTTGGATCTCTACAACCTGTTCAACGCGAACGCGCCGACCGCATTCGAAACCGTCTTCGACTTTGCGACTGTTGGCGCGCGATGGATGCAGCCGACGACGGTGCTCAATCCTCGAGCCCTGCGATTCAACGCGCAGTTCGAGTTTTAGGAACGGTGACGGCGTTACTTCAGCTTCTCCACGAACCTCTCGCCTTCGGCACAGATCGGGGCGACGTCGTCCCACGTGTGGCACATAATCGCGGCATGACACTCCGACTACTCGCCAGCGCGACGCTGTTGACCGCGGCGGCGGTTACGGCGTACGCGCAGGCCCCTGTTCCTGTCACACCGGACGCCCTGGTCACGGCCGCCAAGCGAGCTGCTGGGACCGACTATGCCGGAACGTTTCTTCGCATCTGCGTCGCCCCCGACAATGTCAATGCTGGTGGTCCGCGTGGCGGAGGGCCAGGGCCTCGCGTCGTGCCCGACCGCGCAACGTGGTACGCAAAGCCCTATAAGGTCTTCGACAACCTCTACTTCATCGGCACCAGGATCCACTCCGCGTGGGCACTGACCACGAGCGCAGGGATCATCGTCATCGATACGCTGTTCGACTACGCGATCGAGCCGGAGATGATCGACGGCATGAAGACGCTCGGCCTCGATCCGCGCGACATCAAGTACGTGCTGATCAGCCATGCCCATGGCGATCACGATCAAGGCGCGGCGCTCCTGCAGAGTCGCTACGGCGCCAAGATCGTGATGGGGACCGCCGACTGGGATGCGACGCTGCAGCGCGCGGCATCGGCTCCTGGCGGCGTGCCGAAGCGCGATGTCGCCGTGGGGCCCGAAGGGTTGAAGCTGACGCTCGGCGATACAAACGTGGACGTGATTGCCACGCCGGGCCACACGCCGGGTACGTTGTCGTACTTCTTCCCGGTCAAAGACGCCGGGCGAACGCTGATCGTCGCCTACTCCGGTGGGACGGCGTTCAACTTCGCGCGTCAGGCGGCGAACTTCGCCCTCTATCGCGACAGCCAGCGGAAGATGCGTGAGGTCGCCGAGGCGGCTGGCGCGACGATCCTCATGTCGAATCACACCGAGTTCGATCGTGCGTACGACCGTGCCCGCATCGCACAGCTGCCGCGTGTGCCTGGCGAGAAGCACCCGTATGAGACCGATACCGCCACGGTGATTCGCTATTTCGAGATGGCGGGAAACTGCGCTGAGGCGCAGCGCCTTCTGACCCAGTGAGGCGGCCATGCTCCTCGTGTCAACAGTGCGCCTCGCTACAATCCGCGCCATGAAATGCCGTCGGCTCGTGGTCCTGACAATTCTTCTCGCGGTGGTCGTGCCGCGACAGGCCGCTGCGCAGCGCGTCGAGAGTGTGCCATCCCTGCGTGCCGGGGCCGCCCGGGTGGACATTACGCCTGCGCAGGGCGAGCTTCCGAAGAACAGCCGGGGAATTCTCGACCGACTCTATGCGCGGGCGATCGTCCTCGAGAACGGCGTTTCGACAGCGGCGCTGATCACGATCGATGCCGGTGCCGTTCAAGACGCGCTGTGGCAGGCAGTGACCGCACAAATCGAAAAAGAATTGAAGATCCCAGCAGCCAGCGTGCTGCTGACGGCGACGCACACGCACAGTGCCGGCGGTCAGCGGGGCCCCGATTACGTTCAGAAGATCGTCGAGTCGGTGCGGCTCGCACAGCAGCGCCTGACGCCGGCGCGCATGGGATACGGGACAGGTGTCTCGTACATCAACGTCAATCGCCAGATCATCGACCCGAAGACCAATCGCTGGTGGGAGGGACCGAATCGCGAAGGCCCGTCCGACAAGACTGTCGCGGTGCTCGCATTCGAGAGACAGAGCGGCGAGCCGATTGCCGTCTACTACAACTACGCGGTGCACGCGGTGATTGCCGGACAGCTCGATCAGATCAGCGGTGATATCCCGGGGGCCTCATCGCGATACATCGAAGACTCATTCGACGACAGCGTCGTTGCCCTCTGGTCGAGCGGTGCCGCTGGCGATCAGAATCCGATCTATTACCAGCAGACCTACGACCTTCGCGACATCCGGACGAAGGACTACGCCAGGCGAGGTATCGACATCAGCAACGCCATGCCACCCGGTGGGGAAGGGTTGGACCGCAACAATCCGACCGTCGCACGACTGATGAACCAGCAGCGGCAGATGGTGCTCTCGATGGGGCAGTTCCTCGGCGAGGAAGTGCTGCACGTCGTGCGCGGCATCGAGCGCATGAACACAGAGGTCCCGCTCTCCGGCCGGTTCTCGACAATCAGCTGTCCGGGACGCGAGCGGACGAATCAGGGCCGTGCGGGGTTCGAAGGCACCTACAAGGACGGCAGCCCCGTGGAGATCAGGCTCGGTCTGCTGCGGATCGGCGACGTGATGATCGGCGCGGTCAACGCCGAGGTGTTCAACCCGATCGCGCAGCGGCTGAAGCGCGAGTCGCCGTACAAGGCGACGATGATGGCGACGCTCACGAACGGAGCGGCGCGTTCGGGCTACATCCCCGACGATGCGTCCTACGGCAAGCAGACGTTCGAGGTGTTGTCGTCGAGGCTACAGCCAGGCTGTGCCGAATCGGCCATCGTCAACGGCATCCTGTCGCTCATCGACCGCACACGAGAAACGCGCTAGCAGTCGAGCCGATATCGCGACTGCCATCAGCGCCAACCGCCAGCGTCTTACCTGAGTTTTGACCGGGGCCGGTGGTCCGGTGTATTAGCTTCGCGAGAAATGCCCATGAAGATTGCGGCTCTATTCGCGGCGCTCGTGCTCGCCTTCATTTACGAAGGCGAGCGTCTCGGGGCACAAAGCCGTCCCGAGTTCACCGGCGTGTGGGCTGATTATGTCGATCCACAGCAGCCTGGAAGCGCCACTGGCGGACAGGCGGCGGCCGCTCTGGACCTGCCGCTGACGCCAGACGCGCGGCGTAAAGTCGAGGCTTATCGAAATCTCGTCGCACCGACCGGCGATACGCCCGGCGCGTATTGCCTTGGCCCCGGCATGCCCAGCGTGCTCTTCGGCGGGGCCACCTACCCGATGGAAATCATTCACCGACCCGAGCAGATCACGATCATTTACGAGTTGCACAACGACGTGCGGCGTCTCTACATCGGCAGCCGCAATGTGCCGGAGGCCGATCGGCTGCCCGGTCGTAATGGCTACTCGGCCGCTCGCTGGGAAGGCGATACGCTGGTCGTCGAAACGACGAAGCTCGTCGAACAGGTGGATCAACGATATCCACACAGCGACCGTGCCCAGGTGGTCGAGCGATACCAGCTCACCACGAGCGCACGCGGAGAACGTGTGCTCGTGATCGACATGACCATGACCGACCCCGTGTTTTACACGCGGCCGGTCAGCGGTCAGAAGAAGTGGGTGGAAGTGCCCAACGGCCACCTGCTCCCCTACGACTGCGCCGAGGAGGGATGGCGCAAGCGCCTCGAACAGCTGGAGAAGGACGCCACCCCAACGCGTTGAAATTCTGCCCGACATCGGCGCAACGGTTTGACAGCGCCGCACCGGACCACGAGAATCCCGAAAGATGGGCGCAGCGGATTGTCTCGGCATCCTGGTTGGCGGTGGGCCGGCCCCGGGAATCAACGCCGTCATATCCGCGGCAACGATCGAGGCGCTCAACCAGGGCCTGTCCGTCACCGGCATCCGCGACGGGTTCAAGCACCTCATGCGTCGCGACTCATCGGGGCTGCAGCCGCTTACTATCGACGACGTCTCGCGCGTCCATCTGCTTGGTGGGTCGATCCTCGGGACCTCGCGTGAGAACCCCACCAAGTCGCCCGAGGCGACCCAGGCGGTGATTGAGATGCTGCGTGAGGCGGGTATCACGCACCTGGTGACGATCGGCGGCGACGATACGGCGCTCTCGTCGCGCTACATCACCGAGCGTTCGAAGGGCTCCATCCGTAGCGCGCACGTACCGAAGACGATCGACAACGATCTGCCATTGCCGCCGCACGTGTCCACGTTCGGCTTCCAGACCGCGCGCCACGTCGGCGTGGAGCTTGTACGGAATCTGATGGAAGATGCCAAATCCACGCGACGCTGGTATGTCGTCGTCGCCATGGGACGCAAGGCGGGGCATCTCGCGCTCGGCATTGGCAAGGCGGCCGGCGCGACGGTCACACTGATTGCTGAGGAATGGCCCTCGACGTACGTTCCGTTCGCCACGATCTGCGACATCGTCGAGGGGGCGATTATCAAGCGGCGCGCGATGGGCCGGCATTTCGGCGTGGCGGTGCTGGCCGAAGGGCTCATCGACAAGCTCGATCCAGCCGAGCTCGCGGAGCTGGAAGACATCGAGCGTGATGAGCACGGACACGTGCGGTTCGCCGAAGTCGATCTCGCACGAAAGGTCAAGGCCGAAGTGCAGGGACGGCTCAGCCAACGCGGCCTCCGCGTGACGATCACGAACAAGAACGTCGGCTACGAGCTTCGGTGCGCCGACCCGATTTCGTTCGACGCGGAGTACTGTCGAGACCTCGGGTACGGCGCCGTGCGATTCCTGCTCGACGGCGGCAGCGGCGCGATGGTCAGCATCCAGAGTGGGCGACTGGTGCCGATTCCGTTCGATGCGCTGACCGAATCGGAGAGCGGCAGAACCAGAATCCGGCTCGTTGACGTCACGAGCGAAGGGTTTCGTGTCGCCCGCGCGTATATGCTCCGGTTGGAAGCCGAGGATTTCGCGCACGCCGCCTGGGTGGACCGACTGGCCGACGCCGCGCATTTGACCCCGGGCACGTTCAGACAACGCTTCGAATATCTGGCTTCGATGAAGCCGTAACGGTGCCGCCCGTCACGCGTCATGCCCATCAAGCGCATCGGCATCCTCGTCGGCGGCGGGCCCGCGCCCGGTACGAACGGCGTCATCGCCGCGGTCACCCTCGAGGCTATCAAGGTCGGGTGCGTGCCGATCGGCTTCCACGACGGCTTCGACTGGCTCGCCCAGCGCTACACCGACGAACAGCACGAACTGACGATCGACGAAGTGTCGCGCATTCACCTCGATGGTGGCGTGTTGCTCGGTTCCTCGCGGCGTGACGTGACGCGCGATCCGGAAAGTCTCGAGAATACCGTCGCGGCGCTCACCAAGCTCAAGATCGACGCCCTGGTCTGCATCGGTGGCGACGACGTGGTTCGCAGCGGCGCGGCCGTCGAACGCTCCGGCGCGCTCAAGGTCGTACAGGTCCCCAAGAGCATCGACAACGATTTGTGGCTGGC
>DATCXH010000914.1:0-7329 GCA_036565925.1 Vicinamibacterales bacterium | reverse complement strand
ATCCAATCCACGTCGATCGATCGTCAGTCTACGCACTCCGTAATCTGGTCGATCCGACGACGAACGTTGGCGTCGAATTGCTCGGCACGTTCAGAAAAGCGCCGTTCGCAGTCACGGCCACGTACACCTACGTCCTCGCTCGCGAGACGGTGGATGCCATCGACGTTGACGTTCCGCAAACACCTCGTCACAGCAGTGGCGTCGTTGGGATGTGGGAAGTGGAGGATGTCGGGCGCGTGGGCGTTGAGTGGTACTACACCGGGCGGCAGTCGGTGGAGGAGAATCCGTACCGCACGGTCAGTGAACCGTACATGATTCTTGGCGTGCTCGCCGAACGACAGTTTGGCAAGCTCCGGGTGTTCGTGAACGGCGAAAACCTCACCGGCATCCGCCAGACGCGATGGGACCCATTGCTGAGACCATCACGCGGTGTGGACGGCCGGTGGACCGTGGACGCGTGGGCACCGCTCGAGGGACGAAACGTCAACGGCGGTATTCGAGTGCGGTTCTAACGCGTCCCGGCCTGACCAGTCTTGCGCTCGGATCGACTAAATGCCTTTCCCCGAGTATTTCATCAGCACCTGATTCAACTGCGTCGCCGCGGGCGGCGTCGGCAGATCGCCCCCAAGAATGTCGGACGCATTGAGCTGCTTGCCGTACACCGCTTTGATAGCGCCCTCGTCCTGATGCAGCGTCGTTCCTTGCAGCGACACGCCGCCGAAGACGCCCTTACTACGCGAGTAACTCAGAATTTTTGCGTTCAACGCCGCGTCGGTTTCAGCAGTGGCTTCCCGGCCTACTGGACCGGCTGCCACCGATGCATCGCCACCGAGTGTGAATTTGCTCTTCAGCAGACTGTCGATCCCTTCGCGATTCATGATCAGCATGACGACATCGGTCGCTTCGCCACCGATCTGAAGCCCGACACTTCCACCGCCGAGTTCGACCATGGCCGGCGCAGTCCATCCGGTCTTGTCTTTGTTGCGGCAGGTCACCGCGCCTCGCCCGAACGATCCACCGACGATGAATCCACCTTTCTTCATGCCAGGCACGACCACCACGCATTCAGCCTTGTTGAGTACGGAGCCGGGGATGCCTTTGTCCGGCGTCGCCATGATTTCTTCGAAGGCCTTGGCCGCGTTGGCCAATCGTTCGTCTGTCGCCTTGTCGGCGATGAGCAGACCGCTCGATAGCGAGAGCAAAGCAGCTATCACAACCACGGTTCTCATGGGTTTCTCCTTGAATGCGACGCGTGCACTGAAAATTCGATGCATGACGTACGCCGCGGCCGTATGTGTCGCTGATGTGGCGCTTTTCATCGCGCGCGCATGCCTTGTCAGGCGGAGAGGAAGATGGCTTCCGCGGCATGTCGCGAGCCTGGGTACCGAACTGGACAGCCAGTTCGCACTATGATCGGCGCCCATGAACCCCGACCGCTGGCAGCGCTTAGAGGATCTTTTTCACGCCACGCTCGAGCGGCCTCCGGCTGAACGCGAAGCGTTTCTGACCGACGCCTGCGCTGGTGACCAGGAGCTCCGCAAAGACGTCGAGCGACTCCTGCGCGCCGACGAAGAGGCGAGTGCCTTCGTAGACAGCGCGGCAGCGGGCGTCGAACGCCTGGCGGCGACCGTGCTGCCAGATGGCCGACAGGTTGGCGCCTACCGGATCGTTCGCGAGCTCGGGCGCGGCGGCATGGGCTCGGTCTATCTCGGAGAACGAGCCGACGCGCAGTTCGACATGCGCGTCGCCATCAAACTGATCAAGCGCGGCATGGACACCGACGCCGTGCTCCAGCGCTTCCGCCACGAGCGGCAGATTCTCGCGGCGCTCGAACATCCCAACATCGCTCGACTGCTCGACGGCGGCACCACCGACGAAGGCCTGCCGTACTTCGTGATGGAGTACGTGGACGGCCAACCGATCGACGAGTACAGCCGCGCGCATCATCTGACGCTCGAGCAGCGGTTGGATCTCTTCAGACAAGTGTGCGCGGCGGTGTCCTACGCGCATCAGAACCTGGTCGTTCATCGCGACATCAAGCCGTCGAACATCCTCGTCACAGCCGATGGTGTTCCCAAGCTGCTCGACTTCGGTATCGCCAAGCTACTCGAGTCAGGAGACGATGCGCTCACGCTGGCGACGGAAGCCGGTAGACAGGTAATGACGCCGCAATATGCCAGCCCGGAGCAGCTGCGCGGCGAGCGGGTCACCACGATCTCCGATGTCTATGGCCTCGGCGTGTTGCTCTACGAGCTGCTCGCCGGCGCGCGTCCCTACGACGTGGTCGGCAAGTCGCAAGAAGAGATCACGCAGATCGTGACAGGCAGCGATGTTGTCAGACCGAGCGTGATGGCGTCACGCGGAAGTGACGATGTTCTCGCGCGACGTTTGCGCGGCGATCTCGACACGATCGTCCTGACCGCGATGCGCACGAATCCGGCGGAGCGCTACGCGTCCGTCGCGCTCCTTGCTGACGATGTGCGTCGTTACGTGGAGGGGTTGCCAGTCGTAGCGCGCGGGGATTCATGGACATATCGGACCGCGCGATTCATTCGACGACGAAAGCTGGGCGTAGCGGCGGCAGCGGCGATCTTGATTTCGCTCGCTGGCGGTGTGATCGCCACGAGCTGGCAGGCGCGTGTTGCACGCGCCGAACGCGTCAGAGCCGAACGTCGCTTCGCCGACGTTCGTCGTCTCTCGACGTCGTTCTTGTTCGAGTTTCACGACGCCATCGCGACACTGCCAGGCTCCACGAAGGCGCGTCTGCTCCTGGTCAGCAAGGCGCTGGAATATCTCGATAGCCTCGCCGCTGAAGCCAGCGGCGATCGCGAACTGCAACAGGAACTTGCCGCAGCCTACGACAAGGTGGGTGACGTGCAGGGCAATCCCGGTGCGGCCAATCTCGGCGACATCGAAGGCGCCATCAAGAGCTATGAGAAAGCGGCAGCAATCCGCAAAACGCTCGCGAGCGAGTCGCCGGACGCGTTGCAAGCGCGTGTGGACATGGCCGTGAGCACAATGCGGATCGGCTACGCCTACTTTGCGCGCGGAGGAGTGCAGCAGGCGGTGGAAAGATTCCGCGAGGCGTTGAGGACGCGCGAGGACGCATACGTGGCAGGCGTGCCGTCGAAAGTCGAAGCGCGCGCCGCACTCGCAGAAACGACCGCGCGCCTCTGCACCACGCTGATCGCCGTCGGCGATGTCCCAGGTGCGATCGAGAACTGCCGCCGTAATCTTGACCTGACGGAGGAGCTGCTCAAGGAACGGCCGGACAACCAGACCATTCTCGTCATGCACGCCGTGAACGCGACAGGGCTCGGCAACGCACTGCGCTTGAACCGTCAGCCGGACGAAGCCGCGACGAGCCTCAACGATGCTATTCGTCAGCACAAGGCGCTGCTGGCGCGCAATCCACTCGATGCAGAAGTTCGTCGCCGGCTCGCCGTGTCTTACACGTACTTGGCAAACGTGTATCTCGATCAGAAACATCCCGATCAGGCGGCGCTCGCTTACGAACAGGCGATCACCGAACTGGAGGCCCTGGCCACCGCCGACCCGGCCAACGCACGGATCAGGACGGAGTTGTCGTACATGCTCAATCAGCGCGTGCGGATTCTGATGGCCAACAGTCGACGCGACGAGGCGCGCCGCGACGCACTTCGCGCGATTGCCCTGTTGCGTGCCGGAACCGAGCAGCCAGGCGCCGGCGGGGAAGCGTTCAATGAGTACGCGTGGGCGCTGGTGAGCACCGAGGTACCCGAGGCGCGGAATCCCTCGCTCGCGCTTGAATACGCGACACGCGCACTCGAACGCGCCGGCTCACCGAACCCGGTGTATCTCCATACACTCGGCTGGGCGCATTACCGTCTGGGCCGCAAGGCCGACGCGATTCGGACCCTCGAGCAGGCGCTACAGACGATGCCCGCCGCCACCAGCGGGCCGGCTGTCGGTCTTCGTCGTCAGGTCGAAGCCGATCTCGCGATGTTCAAGTCCGCGGGGTGAGGGGTTCCGGCAGCGATCGGTGCGTTACCAGTCAAAGGCTGGTTGTACCCATGATGGACCGTCCAACCCGGAACACGTATCGGCTCACTCGTCAGGAGAAACGCGTCCTCGCCCTGCTGTTGCAGGGACATCACAAGAAGACGGCGGCCGACGCCATGGGCGTCAGCGTCAACACCATTTCCTTTCACCTGAAGAACGCCTACTGCAAGCTCGGTGTGCACTCGAAGACCGAAGCAGTCGTAAAGGGATTGCTCGAGGGCATTCTTGTGCCGGAGTACGCACCGCCGCCCGTGATGGGTTACTCGCCGGAGACCGCGCGATAGAGCCACGCGCGCGCAAATTTCCAATCGCGCTCGACGGTCGCCGTCGAGACGTTCAGCATCTCGGCGATCTCGTCAGTCGTCAGGCCGCCGAAGAACTTGAGCTCGACGATCTTGCCTTTCCGCGGGTCTGATTCGGTGAGGCGATCGAGCGCATCGTGCAGATCGAGGAGATTCACTTCTTCTGCGCCGATCCCTTCGCCCGCCAACGTCAGAGGCACGTGCTCCGCCCCGCCGCCACGCTTGTCGGCCAGGCGATCGCGGGCGTGATTGACGAGCACTCGCCGCATCATCACCGCGGCCAGTCCCATGAACTGCGAGCGGTTTGACCAGTCGATCTGACGCTGATCCATCAGCCGCACATACGCTTCGTGCACAAGCGCGGTCGGCTGCAGAGTGTGTCCGGGCCGTTCCCGACGCAGGTAGCTCGCCGCCAGACGACGAAGCTCGGCGTAAACAATTGGTAATAGCGGGTCGGACGCGCCGGTTGTCTCGTCTGGAATCTCCATGGGGCTTGGATGGTGGCGCGCGCTCTGCGCGCGAGGGAGTTTATCACCCGTTCGTGCGTTACCCGGCAGGGGAGAGCTTTGCTCCATGCCAATACTCAGCCGACGCATTGCAGGCATCGCCCGTAGGGCGCGTCCTTTCGGACGCGCCGGAATGGCCTTCCTGATCTCTTTAGGGACTGCGTGCGGGTCTTCGTCCAGTCCTCCTCCTCAGGAGCGGGCTAAACCGAGTGAGCCAGCGACTCCCTCCGCCACCAAGCCGTCGTCATCGTCGCCGGAGATTGGCGAGCTCGCCGCCGCGTTTGGCCTTGGCGTCGGGCAACCCATTCCCGACGGACTCACGCCCGGAGGCGACTGTCCAGCGCCCGGTCCTGGTGTGGAACAGGAAGTCGCGGCGCAGGCGGAGGCGACCGTGCCGCTCAAGGAGGGTCTCACGCTTGCCTATGTGTGGACGCGAGCACCTGGGGAAGAGTACGAGTGCCTGATCCAAGTCACGAAGATCGAGAGTGCTGCGATCGATACCACCGCGAGCTGCAACATGCCAGGCAACGAAGGTCGCCATCCCCGCCGCGTCTGTCGCGCCGATCTTCGCAGTGCGCGGATGCTGCACACCCTCTATGGCGCAGTGAAGGTGCTGAACGCGTCGGGTGAAGAGGAGCCTGAAACGATCGTCGGCGCCACCGCGTTCAGCGTGTCATCGGACGATTTTGCAAAGTTGAAGCAAACCGGTTCGCTCGTGCATCGCTACGTCGAACTGGCGTCGAGCGATCGGCTCGCCAAGGATGGCGGCGGCGAGATGCGCGTCGACGGCAAGGAGACCATGGACGTGATCGTGAATGATCGACCGATCCAACTGCCGGTCATCAAGCTGCGAGGACACATGAAATGGTGGATTCGCGGCCAACGTCTCGAGACTGAAGATACGGCAGTCATCCTCGATGACGAGCGATTTCCGCTGTGGATTGACCAGCAGTCCAGCAACGAGAACACCCGGTCGCGCATCCAGTTCGCGAAGATCACGTATCCGAGCAAACGCACGGGCGCCGGCGATCGTGGCGGCGAACCCTCACTCGGTGGTGGCTCTGGGGGGGGATCTGTCGAAGGCGGATTGCTTCGCAACAGACGCGTGGACGTCTACGGCATCTACTTCGATTTCAACAGCGACAAGATTCGCGAGGAGTCCGAGCCAGTACTACAGGAGATCGGCGAGGCGATGAAGCGTCATCCGGAGTGGCGCATCAGCATAGATGGTCATACCGATAACATCGGCGGTAACGGCGAGGCCAACCTGCGACTTTCGCAGCGCCGCAGTGAAGCCGTGCGGAAAGCCCTCGTGACTCGATTCGGGGTTACCGAAAATCGTCTCACGAGCGGGGGTCATGGTGCCGCCGCGCCGAAGGATACCAACGACACATCCGAAGGGCGCGCGCGCAATCGCCGTGTCGAGCTGGTGCTGCAATGACGCGCCAGGCTATCGTCTTGTTCGCGCTCTTGTCGGCAATAGGATGCCGGCAGTCGGAGCCAGCAGTGAGTATTGACAGCACGCCTTCGCCAAAGACGGAGACTCCCATGCTCGCGGCCGACTGTCCGCCGGACGCTGCAAGCAACGACGAAATTGCGGCGCAGGCGGCAGCGCTCATTCCGCTGAAAACGGGTCTCACGCTGTCGACGACCTGGCATCGCGCCACCGAAGGTGACGATGTTGAGTGCCTCACGCAGATTCATGACATCGGCGGCACCGCCGTCGCTGCGACGGCCAATTGCAGCATGTCCACTGGCACAGAGGGCGGTTCGCGACGCACGTGCCGCGCCGACATGCGCAGTGCGTACATGTATTACACCGGCGCCGGCGATGATCCCGACATTCTGCGCGGGACGACGATGTTTATGCTCTCGAGGGATGCGTTCGGCCAGTTGAAGTCGAAGGGCAGCACCCGTCATCGCTACGTGTCCGTCTTCGAGGGCAAGATCATTGGCGATCTGGATGGCACGCTGGAACGGCAGTCCACAGGCACGCTGGCGACCGTCGTCAACGATCGCGTCATCGATCTGCCGGTGATTCGCGCGGCGGGAACGATGCGCGGCACGGCGATGGGAAAGCCGGTCGAGACACGAGTAACCGCGGCAGTCGTAGACGATGGACGCTTCCCGTTGGTGCTGGATTACGCATTGCCTGACGTCGGTGCCGGCGGATTCTCGGTGCGCTACAGCAAGGTCTCGTTTCCGACGGAAGGTCAGATCGAGAAGGAACTCGCCGGCGAGCAGCGAATCGACGTCTACGGCATCTATTTCGACGTCAATAGCGATCGTCTGAGAAGCGAATCCGATCCTGTCCTTCAGGAGATCGCCAGTGCGCTGGATCGTAATCCGCAGTGGCAGCTCACTATCGACGGTCACACCGACTCGGTGGGAAGCGCCGAAGCTAATCTGGATTTGTCACAGCGGCGGAGTGAAGCGGTGCGGGCTGCGCTGGTGCAGCGATACAACGTGACGGCTGAGCG
>DATCXH010000016.1:0-4302 GCA_036565925.1 Vicinamibacterales bacterium | reverse complement strand
ACCAGCCACGGCTCTGCCCCGGTATCAGGGCGGAGACAGGGCTTGGTTGATGTTAACCTTTCGCGCATGCGCCCAGCCGTTTTTGTCGTTTTGGCCCTGCTCTCAGCCTCTTCCGTCGCTGCACAAACGGTGGATCGATGGGAGAAAGACATCGCGGCCTTCGAGGCCGCCGACAAGATGTCTCCGCCCCAGAAGGGCGGCATTGTCTTCGTCGGGAGCTCGACGATCCGTCGATGGGACACGGCGTCGTACTTCCCCGATTTGAAGATCATCAACCGGGGCTTCGGCGGTTCGGACATGGTTGACGCCGTGCGCTATGTCGATCGCATTGTCATCCCCTACGAACCACGTCTTGTCGTTGTCTATTCGGGTGACAACGACATCAGCGCCGGCTGGTCATCAGAGGATGTGGCGATCCAGTTCGAGCGATTCGAACGAGCGGTGCATGCGAAACTCCCGCAGACGCGCATCCTGCTCATTGCCGTGAAGCCGAGCCTGCTGCGATGGACGCAGATCGATCGCATGCGAATGGCCAACGAAATCATGCGTCACTACTGCGAACGCGACGATCGGCTCGCCTACATCGACTTCGACACGCTCATGCTCGGCTGGGATGAGAAACCCCGTCGTGAGCTGTTCGTCGAGGATGGTCTGCACCTGTCGGCGCAGGGCTATCAGCTCTGGTCCACGGTCTTGCGACCGTGGCTCACCGCGCCCTAAGATGTGCGCGCCCGTGAAATGCGTTACAGACATCTGATTGCGCTCGGCGCCGTGATCGCCTCGTCGCTGGCGCTCGCCGACACGCATGCGGCAAGCGCACAACAACTACCCGCTGGGGGAAACCCGACTTCACCGACGGCTTCGTCGGGGCAGAGAGGCCGTATCGGGGGCGCCGGCATCGGTGCGTATCCAGCGCGCGAGCCTGGTGATCCCGCAGTCATCGAGCGTGGCCGCAACATCTACAGCACCAACTGTGCGTTCTGCCATGGTGCCGATACGCGAGGGGCGAGCGGTCCCAGTCTGCTGCGCTCAGCGATCGTGCTCGATGACAAGAGCGGTGAATTGATCGGTCCGGTCGTGCAGGCCGGTCGGCCCGATCGAGGCATGCCGAAGTTCCCGTTGACGAGCGATCAGGTCGCCGATCTCGCGACGTTCCTGCATTCCTTCACCGTTGCGGGCTACGACACGTCACGTCAGCGACCCGCGACGATAGTGGTCGGCAATGCGGCTGCCGGCGAAGTCGTCTTCAAAACCAAGTGCGCGTCGTGCCATTCGACGACCGGCGACCTGAAGGGACTGGCGACACGTATCGCTGATCCACGCACGCTGCAACAGTCGTGGCTCATGCCGGGCAGTACGGTCGGTCGCGGTGGCGGACCAATGCCGCCGCGTTCTCGGCCGCCCACGGCGGTCATCACCTTGCCATCGGGACAGAAGTTCGAAGGCGAGCTCGAGCGCGTCGACGATTTCTTTGTTGCGATCAGGACCGCCGATGGTGCACGGCGCGCATTTCGCACGACCGATGGCACAAGGGTTGACGTGAAGGACCCGCTCGTCGCCCATCGAGAACTGCTGCCCACCTTTACTGACCCGGAGATTCACAACGTCACAGCCTTCCTGGTCACTCTCAAATGAAGCGCCTTCTGATCTGTCTCGCGTGGATCGCGGCATCGTCTCTGCTCGTCGCACAAGAGACCGGACTGAATCCTGCGGACATCCTGAAGCCGCTCGCTGACTCCTGGCCGACGTATTCGGGTGACTACTCTGGCCGGCGCTACAGCTCGCTCACACAACTCAACCAAACCACAGTCAAGAACCTCACGCTGGCGTGGACGACGAGGCTGACCGCTGGTCCAGGTGGTCCGGTCGCGCCAGTGCCCTTCGGTCCTCGGCAGCCTGAGGTCATCGTCGGTGGCGTTGGCGAGAACGAGTTCGTTGGAGCGACGACGGTCAAGGGGTCGATCCTGTCGGTGAACGGGGTGTTGTACGTCACAGCGCCGGACAACGTGTGGGCGCTCGATGCCAATGATGGCCATTTGCTGTGGCGCTATTTCTGGCGGACGCGTGGCGGCACGCATATTGGCAATCGCGGCGCGGCCATGTGGAGGAACTATCTCTTCTTCGTCACGCCGGATGATTTCCTCATCTCGCTGGACGTGCGCACGGGCAAGGAGCGCTGGCATAAAGAAATCGCCAACTTCAATCAGCAGTATTTCCTGACCTCTGCTCCAGTCGTCATCGAGAACCACGTCATCGTCGGCACCGGCAACGATCTCGATTCGCCAGGGTACCTTTCGTCGTTCGATCCGGAGACCGGCGACCTGCAGTGGAAGTTCTACAGCGTGCCGATGAATCCGGGAGACCCGGGACTCGAGACGTGGAAGGATCTCGATGCGGCGCGCAACGGCGGCGGTCATCCATGGCTGCCCGGCGCTTACGATCCGGAGACGCGTCTATACATCTTCGGCACCGGCAACCCGACGCCGGCGTACATGTCTGCGCCGCGCGGTGCGGGTCTCGACAACCTGTTCACCTGCGCGATCGTCGCCGTCCACGTCGACACCGGCAAGATGGCCTGGTATTTCCAGACGTCGCCGCACGAGATGCACGACTGGGACTCGGCGCAGACACCCGTCCTCGTTGACGGGACGATCAACGGCAAGCCGCGCAAGCTGCTGGTGACGGCGAGTCGCAACGGCTATTACTTCACCCTCGATCGCCGCACCGGTGAGCGTCTCGTCACAACCCAATTCTCCGGGACAGTGAACTGGGCGAAGGGCCTCAATGACAAGGGCCAGCCGGTTCGCGATCCGGCGAAGGATCATCACGTCGGTGGCGCGCTCGTCTCGTCGGCTAACGGCGGTGCCACGAACTGGCCACCGGCCGCGTTCAGTCCTGACACGGGCCTGCTCTACGTCCCCACGGCCGAGAACTACGCGATGTATTACCTCACCGAGCTCGATCCACGTGGCGCGATGGGCCTGGGTGGTAAGGAGGAAGTGGGCGTCGGCGGGGGTGGCAGTTATATCTCGGCGATCGATTACAAGAGCGGCAAGACGGTGTGGAAGCACAAATTCCGAACGGCGGTCGGAGACGGGCGCGGCGGTCCAGGGCTGCTCGCCACGGCGGGCCGGCTGCTCTTCGGTGGTGACGTGTCGGGCAACTTCGTGGCGTTCGATCCTGCCACTGGCAAACCGCTGTGGCACTCGCGACTGGCGGCGAACGTGAGCAATGCACCTCAGACCTATCTCGTCGGCGGCAAGCAGCACGTGCTCGTCGCGGCCGGCGACACGCTGTACGCGTTCTCGCTCTACTGACCTCGAAACACGAGGACGTTATGTATACGCGACGTGAATTCGGACTTCTCGCGCTCTCGACGTTTGCGCTACCGGTGCTCGCGCGTGCGCAGACGATCGGCGGAGTCAAACTCGGCGTGCAGACATACTCCCTGCGCGACTTGCCTCGTCCCGCCGCCGGCGACATGGTTGAGCCCCTCATCAAGGGCATGTCGGCATGCGGATTCACTGAGTGCGAGTTGTGGGCGCCGCAGATTGAACCGGCCTCGCCCTTTGGACGTGGCGCCAACGTCACTCCAGAGGAACGACAGAAAGCGCGCGAGGATCTACGACGCTGGCGCGTTGAAACGCCGCTCGATCACTTCCAGACGATCCGCAAGAAGTTCGATGCGGCCGGCATTCGTATCTGGGCCTTCAACTACAGCCCCGACGTGCGCTTCAGCGACGAGGAAATCGATCGTGGGTTCATGATCGCCAAGGCACTTGGCGCCGAGATCATCACCGCCTCGGCGACGCTTGAATCCGCCAGGAAGATCGCGCCCTTCGCTGAGAAGCATCGCATGGTGGTAGCCATGCACAACCATTCCAACAGCAAAGACCCGAACGAATTCGCCACGCCCGAAAGCTTCGCCGCGGCCATGGCCTTATCGAAGTATTTCAAGGTCAACCTAGACATCGGCCACTTCACGGCGGCCAATTACGACGCGGTGGCGTTTCTCAACGAACATCACGCATCCGTCACCAATCTCCACCTCAAGGACCGCAAGCGGGATCAGGGTGACAACGTCCCCTGGGGAATGGGCAACACACCGATTCGCGAGGTGCTGCAGTTGTTGAAGCGCGAGAAGTGGCCGATTCGCGCCTACGTCGAGTACGAGCATCGCGGAACGGCAGACCCGGTCGACGAAGTGAAGACCTGCTTCGCGTACGCCAAACAGGCACTCGCATGAGGCCGCGGATCGGCATGGGCCTGGTGGGGCCGGGATTCGTCGGTGCGCATCACATC
>DATCXH010000120.1:0-7889 GCA_036565925.1 Vicinamibacterales bacterium | reverse complement strand
CCTCGAATTGCGCGCGCTGCGCATCCGCGGTGACGCCCATGACCAGCACGACAAGGACGATCCACAGTTTGGCGATGTTCATGGTTGTACGTTCGCTGGGCAGTCAATCCAGTATCGCCGTTTTGGCGTCTCGAGATCGATCGCTCGAATCGCAGTATCTGTCGCGCGTTCGGCCGCTCGGGCAAATAGGACTGGGTATCGGGGTCGGCGGCGCGTTGGTTCCCCTGATGGCCGCCGGCATGTTTGAAAGCACTCCGACGCCGTTCGAGTCGATCCTGATGGCGGCGTACACGTTATCGATACTTGCTGTCTGCCTGTCCGCATGTGTGGTGCCGATTCGTCGCGCCCTCCGGCTGGAGCCGAGCCAGGTTCTGCGGGCCGACGCATAGCACTCACGGCGAATCCCTCGAACGCCGATAGAGCAGTCGATCGGCACTCGTCCCGAGTGCCACGGAGACTGTTGCTGTGCGCTATCCGTTTCGCTCTACGACCATCCTGTTATCGCTGACGATTGCGTGCTTCTTTGTGCCGGCAGCCCTGGCTCAAGCTGCACCGGTCGACCACCGAGTGCTCGCGACCACCAAGACGTCGACGATGGAGAAGGAACTGAACGAAGCGGCCGAAGCCGGCTTCCGTTTTCAAGCCGTCATGGGTGGTGAGTCAGCGTTCGGCGGAAAGGAAGTCGTGGTGATCATGTCGCGCACCGAGCGGAAGGCCGCTGCCCGGTTCGGCTACCGGCTGCTCGCGACCAGCAAGACCTCGACGATGCAGAAGGAACTGCAGGAGGCGGCTGACGCGGGTTATGCCTACAAGGGACAGACGATCTTCCAGAGCGCGTTCGGTGGTGATGAAGTCGTGGTCATTCTCGAGCGCGACAAGGACGCGGTGACTCGTCCGTTGGAGTACAAGTTGCTCGCAGCATCGAAGACCTCAACGCTGGAGAAGGAAGTACAGCAAGCCGGCGCGGTCGGTTACGAGATCGTCGGCATGACGCTCGCCAAGACGGCACTTGGCGGTAAGGAACTCGTGGCAATCCTCAAGCGCCCGCGCGCGGAATAGTCTGTGCTACGCTCGGATTCATGGTGCGTTTCGTGTCCGCATGCGTGGTGATCTCGGCCGGACTGAGTCTCGTCGCGGCGCAGGGACAGAAGACAACGTGGGACAAGGTCTACACCGCTGAGCAAGCGGCACGTGGCGAGAAGCTCTACGCGGAGAACTGCGCCGCGTGCCACGGCGAGGGGCTCGGCGGAGTCGAGATGGCGCCGCCGCTCGCCGGTGATCTGTTCAATCAGAACTGGGAAGGCGTGACGCTCAACGATCTGTTCGAGCGGATGCGCACCTCGATGCCGCAGAACAAGCCGGGTTCGCTCTCGCGAGCGCAGAACGCCGACATCCTCGCCCACATGCTCAAGGTCGGCAATTTCCCGGCCGGCGACGTTCCGCTCGATGGTCAGGCGGGCGCGCTCACCCAGATCAAGTTCGTGACCTACAAGCCGCAATAGATCATGGCGCTCTCCTCTGACGATCGCGGCGTTCTCCGCAAGTGCTCGATCTGCGGCCAAATGAATCGTCAGGGTTATCAGCACGTGAACCGGACGATCCGCTGCGCGAAGTGCCACGAGAATCTGCCGAAGCTCGCCGCCCCCGTTGACGTCGCGAGTGCGTCGGCCTTTGACGCGTTGGTGGCGCAGTCGCCGGTGCCGGTGCTGGTCGACTTCTGGGCGCCGTGGTGCGGGCCGTGTCGCGTCATGGCGCCGGAGGTGGAGAAGCTCGCGCAGCAGACGACGGGCAACGCGCTGATCGTGAAGGTCGATACCGACGCGGTGCCTGAACTTGGCGAGCGGTTTGGGATTCGTTCGATTCCGACCGTGGCGGTCTTCAAGAACGGCCAAGTCGTCGTGCGCGAAGCCGGCGCGCGGCCTGCGAAGGCGCTGCAGGATCTGCTGAAGCGCGCGGCTTAGTCGAGCGCGTCAGTCGGATCCGGCACCTCTCGGGCGATCTTGCCGGACGACACTTCCATTTGCGCCATCGTGATGGCTTTGTGATCGCCATCCAGCCGCGGAATGCACCCCTTCATCAACTGCTGTGCGCGCAACGTAGACACGACAACGAACTCGAACGCGTTCATCTCGTACGGCCGGCTTACCATGACGAGCCTCTCCGCGGCAACGAATGCGAAGCACGCTGCAGTCTCTCGGGATTCCACATCTCGCCGCACGATTGGCAGCGCCAGTAGGTCGAGGCGGTGATCACCTTCGCCAGTGTGCCCACCGCTTTTGACTCGCAGAACGGGCATCGTTCCGGGCGTTGAACGGTTTTCTCCGTCGGCGCGGGCCGACGTTGACCGAACACGTAACTATCGCGACGATTCGACATCACGAATGATCTCCGTCATCGTTCGCTGTGGCGCGTACGCGAGCAGGAACAACAAGAGCAGGAATGCCCAGGCGGCGATCGTGCCGAGCGTCACTAACTCCAGCATCCCGACCTCCTCTACAGGGCTTGTGTCAGTGGCGGCAGAATGCCGGGCACTGGACCTCGCCTGAGAAGCTTTGGTGAGGGGCTGACCGGACTCGGTTGATCAGGAGCTCAGGAAAGCGGGTGCAAGAAAGGCGATATACAGTGTACTGCGCTGCACCCCTTATAGCAATGAATAACGCGTTGCACGCCTCGACACGCTAGTCCTTCTTCCTGTCATCCCCCACACCGACAAAGAGCGATAACCCGTAGCTGATGATGCTGACAACCAGCGCGCCAATCATCGCTGGCACGAATCCCTCGACGTGAAAGCCGAGTCCGAGCGCTTGTGATGCCGCGCTGGTGAGCAGCAGCATCACCGCGTTCAGGACGAAGATGAACAGCCCGAGCGTCAGGATCAGGAACGGGAAGGTCAGGAGCTTCAGAATCGGCCGCACCACCACGTTCAGCACCCCAAAGACGAGCGCGACCCCGAGCAGCGTGGGCGCGGTGCCGGTGAATGAGATCCCGTCCACGACTTCCGTCGCGACCCACAGAGCCGCGGCGTTGATTAGAAGACTCACCAGTATCGACATGGCAGCTCCACCATAGTTCTATACGCGCAAAATCGGGACTTTTGCCCAAAAATCTTCGCCGTGCCGTTTGCCTTTTGACCTTTGTGCTTTGACCTGACAACGCTAGACTTTCCCGGATGGCGCCGCATCGTCGCCGAGAATTTCTGCAGCTGATGCTGGCCGGAGTGACGGCCACCGTGTCTTCCCACGCGTTTGCACAGACGCATCCCGCGAAAGTCACGACGACTCCGCTCAACGACTATCTCCATCTCATCTCCGGCGCCGGTGCAAACGTGCTGCTGGTATCGAGCGGCGACGGTCTCGTGCTCGTCAACGGCGGCTCGTCGGAGCAGTCGAATGAGGTGCTGAAGGCCGTGGCTGCGCAGTCGCGCGGCAAACGGCTCACGACGCTGCTCAACAGCGACTGGTGCGCCGATCACACCGGTTCGAATGAGGCCGTCGGTTCGATCAGTGCGGAGATCATCGCGCACGAAAACACGAAGCAGTATCTCGCCAACGATCAATTCGTCGAGTGGCAGAAGCGCACCTATAAGGCCAAGCCGAAGGTCGCGCTGCCGACGAAGACGTTCTTGACCAAAGGCTCGTTGACGGCTGGCAGCGAGCGTATCGACTACGGTCACCTCGGTCAGGCGCACACCGACGGCGACATCTACGTGCACCTGCCGACCGCGAACGTCCTCATGACCGGCCACGCGATGACGGTCGGCAAGTATCCGATCGCCGACTACACGACCGGTGGATGGCTCGGCGGACTGCTGACCGCGACCAAGACGTTGCTCGATCTCTCGAATGCGCAGACGCGCGTGATTCCGGCAACAGGTCCCGTGCAGACGCGCGCCGATCTGCAGGCGCAGTTCGATATGCTGACCACGCTGCGCGAGCGCTTCGCCAAGATGATGCGCCAGGGCATGAGTGCCAATGACATGCTCGCGGCCGGGGCGACCAAGGAGTTCGACGAGAAGTGGGGTGACCCCAAGTTGTTCGTGACGGTGAGCTATCGCGGACTGTGGCTGCACGTGCGTGAACTCGGAGGAATCGTGTGAGGACTCGCGGCGTGTTCGTGACGGCGACGATGGCGTTTGCGGTCGCACTCTGCGTGTCGGTCACCGGAAGCCCCGAGCCGGTGCAGGGCACTTCGTCCACGTCGGCCACGCCTACTTCTTCCACTTCTTCCACTTCTTCCACTTTATCCAGATCGCTCGTCGATACTTACTGCGTCGCCTGCCACAACCAGCGCGTGAAGACGGCGGGCATAGCGTTCGACACAGCCGATCTCAGCGATGTGTCGAAGGACGCAGATCTCTGGGAGAAAGCGCTGCGCAAGCTGCGCGGCGGGATGATGCCGCCACCCGGCGCGCGGCGGCCCGACACTGCGTCAGTCGATACATTCACCGCTGCGCTCGAGCGTGAGCTCGATGCCGCGGCCGCACGCAATCCCAATCCCGGCCGCGTCGCGCTGCACCGATTGAACCGCGCCGAGTACGCCAACGCCATCGAGGATCTGCTCGCCATCCGCATCGACTCCGCAGCGCTGCTGCCGAAAGATGACGAGGCCGATGGCTTCGACAACGTCGCCAGCGTGCTGACCGTGTCGCCGTCGTTTCTCGATCAGTACATCTCCGCGGCGCGCGTCGTCACCGCACGTGCGATGGGAAATTCAGCAGCGCGGCCGGGAAGCGCGACGTATCGTCCGGCGCGCGGCACTGACCAGGCGGTTCGTGTCGAGGGGTTGCCGCTCGGTACTCGCGGCGGGCTCATCGTCGAACATCCGTTCCCTGCGGACGGCGACTACAAGCTGAATATCAACGGCCTTGCGACAGCGGGATATGTGCGTGGCATGGAGTATCGCCACACCCTGATCGTCACGCTCGACGGCGCCAAGGTGTTCGAAGGACAGCTGGGCGGCGAAGAAGATATCCGCGCGATCGATCAGCAGCAGGCGTCCGCCGTGGCCGCGATCAACGGACGCTTCCAGAACATCCCGCTCAAGGTGACTGCCGGACCGCACAAGGTGGGCGTGACGTTCATCGCGCGCACGTTCGCGGAATCGGATGAAGTGCTGTTCTCGTTCAGGCCCGGCGCAGGCGAGGAGCGCATCCAGCGCGTGGGCAGCATCGAGATCCAGGGACCGTTCACGCCATCAGGCTTGAGCGACACGCCGAGCCGTCAGCGCATCTTCGTCTGCCATCCACAGACGACGGCCGACGAACTCCCATGCGCGACGATGATCCTGTCGTCGATGGCGCGACGTGCCTTCCGTCGACCCGTGACGGATCAGGATATTGCGGCGCCGCTGTCCTTCTACAAGGGCGCGCGCGCAGACGGGAATTTCGAAGCCGGCATTCAGGCTGCGCTTCCCGCGATTCTCGCGAGCCCGAAGTTCCTGTATCGGGCCGAGCGGACGCCGACCGGCACGGCGCCAGGCGCCGTTCACAGAATCACGCAAACCGATTTTGCTTCGCGTCTCTCGTTCTTCCTGCTCGGTCATCCTCCCGACGATGAACTACTGCGTCTGGCCGAGAAGGGTGCGCTGAGCGATCCGAAGACACTCGATGCGCAGGTGCGGCGGCTGCTTACCGATCCGCGGTCCTCGTCGCTCGTCTCGAACTTCGCGTTTCAGTGGTTGAAGATGCGTGGTCTCGACGAGGTCGAGCCGGACGCGGTTGTGTTCCCGAACTTCGACGACAGCCTGCGTGAGGGTTTCCGCAAAGAGATGGCGATGTTCGTCGAGAGCGTGATCCGTGAGGATCGCAGTGTGCTCGACCTGCTCACTGCCGACTACACCTTCGTCAACGAGCGGCTTGCACTGCACTACCGCATTCCCAACGTGCGAGGCGATCAGTTCCGTCGCGTGACGTTGACCGATCCGAACCGCTTTGGTCTGCTCGGCAAGGGCGGCGTACTGCTGGCGACGTCGTACGCCAATCGCACGGCGCCGGTCATCCGTGGTGCATGGATCCTCGAGAACATTCTCGGCACGCCACCGGCGGCACCGCCGCCTGACGTCGAGGCGTTCCAGGAGAACAAGGACGGCGAGAAGGCGAAGACCATCCGCGCGATCATGGAGCAGCATCGCTCCAAGCCGACGTGCAACGCCTGCCACGGCGTGATGGATCCGATCGGGTTTGCGCTCGAGAACTTCGACGCGATCGGTGAGTGGCGTGCGCAGGATCGCTGGGCCGGAACTCCGATCGACCCGTCGGGTGTGTTGATTGACGGCACGAAGGTGAGCGGGCCGGCCGACCTGCGCAAGGCGCTCGTCAAACGTGGTCCACAGTTCGTGCAGACACTGACCGAAAAGCTGATGACATACGCGCTCGGCAGGAGCGTCGAGTATTACGACATGCCGACCGTCCGGCAGATCGTTCGCGACGCCGCGCGGGAGAACTATCGGTTCTCGTCGCTGGTGATGGGCATCGTCAAGAGTGCCCCGTTTCAGATGCGCAAGGTTCCAGAGGCGGATCCGGTTTCGACGACAGCGCCGTGATCGTAGAGGCGGGTCTTGAGACCCGCCTGGAGAGCAGCCATGTTCATTTTCAAAAGGCATGTGTCCCGGCGAACCTTCCTGCGCGGTGCGGGTGTCGCGGTTGGTCTTCCGTTCCTCGACGCGATGGTCCCGTCTTTGACGGCGCTCGCGCAGACCGCGGCAAGCCCGAAGCCGCGCATGGGATTCATGTACTTGCCGCACGGCGCGATCATGGAGCACTGGACGCCGGCCGCTGAAGGCAGATCGTTCGAACTCAGCCCGATCTTGAAGCCATTCGAACCCTTCAAGAAGCAGTTGACGATCGTCAGCGGGCTCGAGAACAAGCCCGCGATCGCCCCACCGGTGCACGCGCTCAATCCGGGCACCTGGTTGAGCTGTGTGACGCCGCGCATGGGACAGGATCCGTACGGCGGCGTCACCGTCGATCAGATCGCCGCGGCCCACATCGGTCAGGACACGCCCTTGCCATCGCTCGAGGTCGCCACCGAAGGACGCGGCGGTGGTGGCGCCTGCGATCGCAACTACGGTTGCAGCTATGGCGCGACGATCTCCTTCCGCACGCCGACCACGCCGCTGCCGATGGAGTCAGATCCGCGCAAGCTGTTCGAGCGGCTGTTCGGTCAGGGCGACACGGCGCAGGAGCGCAAGGCGATCTCGAAGCAGTACACGAGCATCCTCGATCTCGTGACGCAGGAGGCCGCCGATCTGCAGAAGACGCTCGATGCCCCCGATCGCGCCAAGCTCGGTGACTATCTCGAGAGCGTGCGCGAGATCGAGCGCCGCGTGCAGAAAATGGAGGCGCAGGATCTCTCCAGCCTCGATCTTCCTGAAGTCCCGGTTGGAACGACGTTCGATCAGCGGCTCAATCTGATGTTCGACATGATCGCGCTCGCCTATCAGGCGAACCTGACGCGCGTGTACACCTACATGATGGCGGGCGAGGGCAGCAACGTGACCTACAACCACATCGGGGTGTCGGACGCATTCCATCCGCTGTCGCATCACCAGAACGACAAGTCGCGGAAGGATCGGCTGGTGAAGATCCAGACGTATCACAGCCAGGCGTTCGCAAAGTTCCTCACCAGGCTGGCGGCGATGCCCGACGGCGACGGCTCGGTGCTCGACCACTCGATCCTGCTGTATGGCAGCAACATGAGCAACAGCAACGCCCACGACGAGTTCCCACTTCCGACGATCGTCGTCGGTGGCGGCGCGGGGAAGATGAAGGGTGGGCAGCATTTGAAGTACGAGGACAGGACGCCGCTGGCGAATCTCCTGCTGACGCTCCTCGATCGAGCGGGTGTTCCCGTCGAGAAGGTTGGTAATAGTACGCAGGTCTTTTCGGAGAT
>DATCXH010001129.1:0-2120 GCA_036565925.1 Vicinamibacterales bacterium | reverse complement strand
GAGTCCCTCTTTCGCCGCTCCGGAGGCGATCTGCGCGTTGGCCAACCGTAGCGCGTGCTCCACGTCGTCAGGAAAGAACGTGGACAGCGTTTGCCAGATCGCGATCGCTTCCTTCCACGCGCTCGACATCTCGCGATACGTCCCCTCGACGAACAGACGGTCGGCCCGTGGGAGATTCGCCGAGAGCTCGAATGCACGCGCCGCCACCTCCTTGGCGCGGCTGTCATACCCGAGTTGCGACCAGGTGTTGGCCAGCGCCGAGTACGCGAGCGGGAAGCGAGGATCGGCTTTGATGGCCTGCTCGAACATCGATCGCGCGCCGAGGGCATCGAACTGTCGCAGGCGGATCAAGCCTTCGGCATAGAGTCGAGCGGCGTCCGGTGAGGCGGGCTGGGAGACTCGCACCGATGCCTCCGCTACTTGAACGCCGAGTTTGTCACGCAGACGCATGCCCGCTCGTGCGACCAGATCGAGCAATTCGCCAATGGCGCCCATCTCGCTGACGAGCGAGAGCGTCTCGCCTTCACGCGAGTCCTGAAGACGAATGTCTACGCGCAACGTGGACGTGTCGCCGGCGCCGACCGTCACATACGACCCCGTTACCACGAGATCGGCGCCGAGATTCTTCCGGATGCGTGTCAGCGTCTCGGGCGCATAGGTGTCCGCATCGGCGAGCGCCAGCTCGGTCTTCATTCGCGTGACGTTCTCGCCGGGGATGGTACGCAAACGTTCACCAGCGGCCAGCTCCGTCGTCAGCATCTCTGACAGCGCCATCGACAACCACTGCGCGTCGGTGCGGCCCGCGAGATTGCGGAAGCCGAGCACCGCAACGGCCGGTCGCACCGTCTCGGTCGGTACAGCGGTCGACGTGGCTACATCAGCGGCGGGTGGAGTGCCTGGTGACAGCGTTCGTCCGCGCCACAGGAGAAAGCCTGCCGCCAAGACGACCAGCAGCGCGACCGCCGCCGCGGTCACGAGACGCGAGTGCGGTGCGCTGGGGGGACGCGTCCCATCGATCGCATGCGCAACGTCGGTCGCATCTCTGAATCGTCCGTCCGGGTAGCGTGCGAGACAGCGCATGATGGCGCGATCCCATTCGACGGGAAGATCCGGTTGCAGCTCCCGGGGTGACTTCGGCATGTGGCCCGCAACGCGTTGAAGCGCAGAGGCGATCGGCGTATCGGCCACGAACGGACGTTGGCCGGTGACCATCTCGTAGATCACGATTCCCAGCGCGTAGATGTCGCTGGCGGGCGTGAGCACGCTGCCTTCGAGTTGTTCCGGCGACATGTACTCGGGTGTGCCAGGCACGTCGCCGGTAACCGTAATCCCGTCCGCGATGCCGCTCGCGTCACCAACCAGATGGGCCAATCCAAAGTCCGTCACGACGACGCGAGGTGGCCGTGAAGGGCCGGCCTCGAGCAGCATCACGTTGTTGCTCTTGAAGTCGCGATGAATGACATCAGCCGCATGCGCTGCTGATAACGCCGCCGCCATCTGCTGAACGATCGGGCGCGCATCCTCAACGCTCAAAGGTCCATGTCGACGGAGGTACTGCGACAGCGTCTCTCCCTGGAGCAGCTCCATCGTGACGAACGAGACGGCGCCAGCAGTGCCTTCGGGTGGGCGATGTTCGAACAGATCGAAGATGCGACAGATGTTCGGGTGCGTTACCTTGCGGGCGAGCTGAACCTCGCGCCGGAAGCGCTGGTTCGCCCTCTGGTGCACGGCAATCTCCGAGCGGATGGTCTTGAGCGCCACCCGCTCACCGAGCGTCAGGTCCTCGGCCTCGTACAGTTCGCCCATGCCGCCACGTGCGATGAAGCGGACGACGCGGAATCGGTCGCAGAGGAGATCGCCGGCCCGAAAGGTCGCGATTACTGGCGCCGTACGGGTGACGTCGGCCTCGAGTGGGCCGCCTGGCGCAGGGTCCCGGGGGGAATCCATCAGGGCAACTATATAATCCAAGCTTCCCATGCGCGTGGCACGTCGGTTTGTGGTCAGCGGGCGCGTGCAGGGCGTCGGATTCCGCTACTTCACGCAAGACACCGCCGCCCGCGAGGGCGTCACCGGCTGGGTGCGCAATCTGCCCAACGGCAGCGTTGAGGCGCTTGTCGAGG
>DATCXH010001265.1:0-4655 GCA_036565925.1 Vicinamibacterales bacterium | reverse complement strand
GCGGTTGATCTGGCGCCATCTTCGATCAGCGTCATCAGGCAAGCGCTCTCGCTCGCATGGGAGACACAAGGACACGTCAGGTGCGTGTGCATCATGATCGATCCAGATCCCCCGTCGTCGGAGATTCAGAACCAGCTGTTGGCGGCGATCCCGTCTGAAGCACACGCGTGGTGTGACATTGAAGTGGTTGTGAAGCAAGGAGTGCCAGCCACCGAGATCGTCAGAGTCACCGAGGCGTCTGACATGGACGTCGTCGTCATTGGCCCGCCACGCCAATGGACATCGACAACGCAGGCGGTTTTGGCGAAGTCGCTCTGTCCCGTTCTGGTTACACATGACGCTCGGCCGCTTCCATACCCAGCGAGCAACGGATCACGTGCAACCGTTCGCGGTGCCAAATCCTCAACGCGCTGAGCACCCTCTTGGCAACCCGTTAGCTGTTCCTGGATTCGTCCTCGACGACTGCCGGTGCGGGGATGTCAATCTCTGACCGTAGTGTGCGATGCACAGGACACATCTGGACGATCTCCAACAGTCTGGCCCGTTGCGTCTCAGTCAGTGTTCCAGAGAACTGCACGGTCCACTCCACACGATCGAGCTGTCCTGCCTTCGTCTCGCACTCGGCGCAGTCGACCGCATGGATTCTGGAGTGGCGGAGCCGAACAGTGACCTGCTCCAGCGGCCAGGTCTTTCGTCGCGCGTACAGCGCAACCGTCATCGATGCGCAACTGCCCAACGCGGCGAGCAGGAAGTCGTACGGAGTCGGACCTGTATCAGTGCCGCCGCTCGATATCGGTTCGTCCGCGACAAGACGATGCGAGCGTGCCGAGATCTCCTGCGCGAAACCGAGTCCCGAGCCACGAACGACCACTTCTGTCTCGTGAGGCACTACGTAGGTAGACATATGCGGAACTCCGATTCGGCGCGTGCGTCAGCGAACGCCTCGCGCCAGACAAATTCCATCAGGAGACGTGGTATGACGTTCAAGTCGTGCGATTTCCTTCCAACTACACTCCATCGCGTTCTTCGCCTTGCGGCAATTGGCTGGAACGAGCCGACATACCGGGAGCTTTGCGAGACAAATCGGCGGGGCACGCGAATGCTGGACCTGACACTCCCGTAATAGGCAGGTTCGGCGAATCGGACAAACTTTGCGACCGTCAGTTCTAACCTGGATGCGAACGGGGCTATCCGGATAACTGCCCGGTGCGATAGTTCGCCCACCGGAATATTCCATCATCACTGACGACGTTCGTCTCCATGTGTGGGACGACGTCAGTGTTATGTGCCGACGCACACTGCCACCGATCGCCGGCGCGGTGGACAACGAAGGAGAAGATGGTGGCACGCGATCCAGGTGTCTTGATGTTCCCGATTGCTGTCTGCCCGGACAATGTCATTCGGGCATGCACAACGGCAACATCGTCGGACAGCGTCTTGACGCGCGACTCGGCGATCGACAGCGTCGAGTCGTTGAAGATTCGTTCGAGACCGTAGGCGTGGGCGCGACGGATTGCGTCACGGTCATGCCACCAGAGGCCTGTGACATTCACAAACTCGGCATTCTCATCGAACAAAGACGCGAGCGCGTCGGCGTCTCGCGAATTCCAGGCCTGGACAAATAAAGAAGCTATCTCGTCGGCTCGTCTCGCGGCCGCGTAGATCTTCTGAGTTGCGTTGGCATCGACTGTTGACCCTTCGTCCGCCGTCAGCCCTTCCCACGCCCATCTCCCGTAGAAGCCGACGAAGTCGGCGCCATGAGCGTTCAAGATGTCGGCCGCCACCGTTCGCTGCTCACGCTCTTTGGCCAGAACCATGATCACGAATCGACCTGCGCGAACGTCTTCGAGATGATGCATCAGAGACTTGTATTCCTCGGCGGGGCCTGCGGTTCGGATCAGCGTCCGCTGGAACTGTGCGAGGAATCCATGCTCGGTGCCTTCGGGGTCCAGCCGTTGCTCACCGGCCTCCCCCGCACAGAACGTCAATGTCCTCGCGTTCGAAACCGGACTTGAGCAGCGCATCGATGGTCGCGTGCGCTGTCTTCGCGTCGGCGATGGTGCCGACGACGCGATTGATCGGATACGCAATAAAGTCTCGCCGTTCTGTCGGGCTGGATTCCATGATTCCTCCACGAGGTCGCCAAGGATCATCGCATGCGGAGACATCGACCGATCTCGTACGTCGATTCGTGCCGAGCGCTCAGCAGACCATCGGACGAGTGCGCACCCAGAGATACGACGCTGTGGCACGCCGGGTGCACCCCTTAACGGATTCGTGAGGAGATGTTCGTGCACGAGCTCGCCGTCGAGACGAGTCGCACAAGACCCGGCAGTGGGTTCGAGCAAATTGTTCATCGCGGGAGCTCGCGGAACTGATCCGTTGGATGACCGTGCAGCATGTGCCGCGCAGATATCCTGCCTACGCGTGCGAACTGCAGGGCCTTGGGCCGGAGGGTAAGGAGATGAAGCCAAAGGTTGGAATCATCGGTGACGGCAATGTGGGCAGTGCGCTTAGCCGTGGACTCGAGCGCGCCGGCTATCAGGTTCGTACAGTCGGCAAGAACCCCGGCCAGGTGAAGGAAACGGGCGGCTGGGCCGATGTGGTGATCCTTGCGGTTCCGTATGGAGCGATCGACGAGGCGATTTCGGAACTTGGTGATGGAATCAACGGGAAGACGCTCGTGGATGTCACCAATGCGCTGACCGGCGACATGCAACTCGCCAGCGGCTGCACCACCAGCGGAGCGGAGACGCTTCAGCGGAAGGCGCGTGGCGCCAAGGTGGTGAAGGCGTTCAACACGCAATTCGCTTCTCACATGGACAGCGGGGCTGTCGACGGGCAGCAGCTCACCACCTTTGCGGCTGGCGACGACGCCAGCGCGAAGGAACAAGTCATTCGAATCGCGCGTGACATCGGTTTCGACGCCGTTGATGCCGGACCGCTCCAGAACGCGCGCCTGCTCGAGCCGCTCGGTTACTTCAACATCCAGCTAGGCTACGCGCTGGGGCTTGGAACGGGGATTGGTCTCAAGCTGGTTCATGCATGAAGGGACTCAACGCGTTTCGGCGCTCGCGGCACTCAAGATAAGCGCAAACTCGGCGAGGGCATCCGCCGCGTTTGTCATCGTGAGACCGCCGCAGCAAGCAGCGCCTCAGCGGCCTGCAATTCGTCGGCGTTGATGGTGTGCCCCATCCCTGGATAGATACGTTCGTCGACGATGGCGTTCATGCGACGAAAGATCGTCGTCGATTCCTGCACCCGCTCGAGCGGTACGTGTGGGTCGATGTCACTGGACCCGATGAACACCGGCGTCCCGGAAAAGTCGCCGGTGTAGTTTCGCGTGGTGCCCGGTGGCCCGATCAGGCCGCCTGTAAACGCCACGATGGCCGCGTACCGTCGCGCATGACGAGCCGCGAACTCGAGCGTCAGACACGCGCCTTGTGAAAAGCCCATCACCGCAAGTCGATCAGCCGGAATGCCACGCGCAGTGAAGTCTTCCACGAGGCCGGCCACGACGCGGAGCGCTGAGCCGAGCCACGGCTCGTTCTGCGCGATGGGCGCGAGGAATGAATTCGGGTACCAGGTCGAGCCCGCGGCTTGAGGCGCGACATAGGCGATGTCTCTCGCACTGAACTGATTGGCCAACCCGAGGATGTCCTCAGCCGATGCGCCGCGCCCATGCAAAAGGATCGCGACGAGCCGCGCGTCTTCCGGCCGAGGTCCCGACCGCAGTACCGGTTGCCCGGCGTGAGGATCCGGTATGGCTGCCATGGTTTATCGCACCATCAATCAATCGGTTTCAGGTTCGCCACGATCTGCGCGCGATGCGTCTCGAGGAATGGCGGCAGGACGAGCGTCTCTCCGAGCGTCGCAGGATCCTCGTCAACCGCGAATCCGGGACCGTCGGTCGCGATCTCGAACAGCACGCCGTTTGGCTCGCGCACGTACAGGCTCCGGAACCAGAAGCGGTCCACCTTGCCGCTGTTGGGAATGTCGAACTCGTTCAGTCGTTCTGCCCAGGCGTCGTAGTTCGCATCGGGCGTGCGGAACGCGACATGGTGGACGCCTCCCGCACCCTGTTGCACGACAGGCAGGTCCGGTTGCACGGCGACGTGCAACTCCGTATGCGGGCCTCCAGTTCCCATTTCGAATACGTGTACACGCGTGCCGGGGTTATCGGGATGCGGGCAGTCGCGCGTCAAACGCATGTTGAAGACGCGCGTCAACAGCGCATCTGTCGGGTTCAACGTGGGAATGCTGATGACGATAGGGCCAAGGCCACGAATCTGGTGTTCCTGTGACACGGAACTGCGATCCCACGGTGTCGGCGGATCTCCCGCACCGCCGTCGTCCACCAACGCAAGCCGTTGGCCCTCGGGATCCTCGAATCGCAATGTCAAACGGCCATCTCGCTCGAAGATGTCGCCGTGCGGAATCGTGAATTCGTCGAAGCGCCGCACCCACCACTTCAGTGTGACTTCGCCGTTCACGCGGAGACAGGTGCGAACGATGCTGCGCGTGCCGCGATGCTCGCGTGGTGCCGGCCAGTCGAAGAACGTCAGATCTGTTCCGGGCGTTCCCTTCGCATCGGCGTAGAACAAATGGTAGGCACTCACATCGTCCTGGTTGACGCTGCGCTTGACGAGCCGCAT
>DATCXH010000988.1:0-8913 GCA_036565925.1 Vicinamibacterales bacterium | reverse complement strand
CCCAGCCAGTCCAGCTCCTCTTCGATCCTGTGGAAGGCATCGTCACCGATCTCGTTGTTGGCACGCATCGTCAGCACCTCCTGCCGGGCCGCGTCCAATGCGCGACGATGGAGCGCTCCGTGCTGCGAGTTGCCGTCGCGGTCGGCTCCATCCTCGGTCAGGTGCGCGACGAATTCCTGGCGAACCGCATCGGCTGCGGGAGAATCCGCTGCGGCGATGCTTGCCAGTCCCGCGCGCAATGCGCGGTCGCGCGCCGTACGCTCTTCACGGCCAACCGGATCGTCGTCGTTGAGGTTCAGCGCGCGCAGCAGCGGCTTCAGCGTCAGTCCTTGAATAGTCAGCGTTCCCAGCACAACGGAAAATGCCGATAGCACGATGAGGTCGCGATAGGGGAAGGGGACGGGGAGTGCCAGTGCGGCGGCGAGCGACACAATCCCGCGCATCCCCGACCACGAAATGACGAGGCCGCTGGCCACGGTCGGCTGCAGCATCGGTCGTGGCGGATTGAAACCAAAGCGCCGATCGCGCCACCTGATGACGGCGTTGAACGACATGTGCCAGGCGACGCGTACGACGATCACGGTCGCGACGATGGCGCCGGCGACGGCCACGTACTGCGACCGCTGCGCGGGTTCGAGCCCCTCGAGGATCGGTCGGATCTGCAGACCGATGAAAATGAACGCGAGGATATTCAGTGCGAACACGACAGTTTCCCAGACCGCGTATGTCGGGATGCGGATGCGAGCGGGGATTCGTTCCGGCGCGGTGTGCGCGACCGTCGCGGCATAGCAGACCATCGTCAGTACGCCGGACAGTCCGATCGTCTCGGCGAAGATCCACACCGCGAACGTCGTGACGAATTGAAGAATGATGGCGGTCGGCACGTGCTCGATGCGGGCCAACATCCGCAGCGTGACCCAGCCGAGCGCCGGACCGGCGATGATACTGCCGACCACCGCGAGGAGAAATGCGGGCGCGACGTCGGCGGCGGAGAAGCCGCCGGCCGCGACCGCACCGATGGCGAGCCGGTAGATGAGCAGCGCGCTCGCGTCATTCAACAGGCTCTCGCCTTCGAGGATCGTCAGGATGCGGTGCGGCGGACGCAGTTGTCGAAGGACGGCGGTTGCGGCGACGGCATCCGGCGGTGCGACGAGCGCACCGAGGACGATCGCTGGTGCCCACGGCACTTCAGGTAAGAGGGCCCTGGTCACCATCGCGACGGCGGCCGTCGTCCATCCAACCGCGACAATGACGAGGCCCGCCACTGGAACCCAGTTGTCCTTGAGATCGCGGACCGAGGCGTCGAATGCGGCATCGAGCAGCACGGGGGCGACGAACAGGGCGAGCGCGAGCTCGGGAGGCAGCGTGAACGAGAACGACGTTCCGATGGGCAGGAAGGCGAGCAGCGCACCGCCAATCGCCAGGAAGACGGGATATGGAGCTCCCGCACGCCGTGCCCCTGCGGCCAGGATTACCGCAGCGACGAACAGCACGAGCACCTGCTCGAGTTCTCTCATCTCGCGATTGTTCACCGACTCAGGCGCGATTGACAGGTGGTCCAGAGCAGGCAGATAGTGTGCGTGCCCTCGAGGGACGACCTCCATGAAAAGAGTCTTTGTGACTGCTGTCCTGGCCATCGTCGTCGGCACGATCGGCGTGCGATTCGCGGTGGCGCAGACCACCAATGAGGTCCGGTTGAAGCCGGAGACGACGAATCAGTTGCATGACGCGCAATATCCGGATGTGGATATCGCCTACGGCGCCAGCTTGTATGCGGCGCGTTGTGTGACCTGCCACGGCGTTCAGGGCGACGCGATTGGTGGCGTCAATTTGCGTAGCGGGAAGTTCCGCAATGCGGTTACCGATACTGAGCTGGGGCGCTTTATCAGGGCCGGCTCGCCAGCCGCCGGCATGCCGCCGTTTGCGCTCGACAACGCCGAGATGGCGGGCATCACCGCCTATCTGCGCAACATGAACTCGCTCGACACGGCGAACGTGAAGGGCGGCGACGCCTCGCGCGGGCGCGCGATCTTCGAGGGCAAGGGTGGCTGCGTGTCCTGTCATCGCGTCGGCCGCGTCGGCTCGCGCGTCGCGCCAAATCTGAGCGATATCGGATCGCAGCGCAGCCCCGGCTCGATCCAGCGCACGCTCGTCGATCCGAGCAGCCAGATGATGCCGATCAACCGCCCTGTGCGGCTGGTCAAAAAGGACGGAACGGTCGTCAGCGGCCGGCGATTGAACGAGGACACCTACAGCATCCAGGTCATTGACGACAAGGAACGGCTCCACTCCATTCTCAAAGCCGATCTCAAGGAGTTCACCATCTCCAAGACGTCGCCAATGCCGTCGTACAAGGACACGCTGAATTCCACCGAGATCGCCGACCTGCTCGGCTACCTGCTGTCGCTGAAGGGGCAATAACCAATGACGACACGATCGCGCCTCGTCACCTGTGGGTTCGTCGTTCTTGTCGGTTTGCTCTCGGTCCGCGTGCAAGGACAAGTGACGGTGCAACGGCTGATCAATGCGGCGACGGAATCACAGAGCTGGCTGACCTACTCGGGCAGCTACTGGAGTCAGCGGTACAGCCTGCTCGATCAGATCACGCCGGCGAATGTGAAGAATCTGAAGCTGCAGTGGGTCTATCAAGCGCCGGTGGCTGGCAATTGGCAGACGACGCCGATCGTGGCCGACGGCGTCATGTACATCACCCAGCGGCCCAATGACGTCCTCGCCCTCGATCCGGTTACCGGGCGTGTCTTCTGGATCTACCGTTACAACCCCAATCCGGATCGCATCGTGTGCTGCGGCGCGAACAACCGCGGCGTCGCCATTCTCGGCGACACGTTATTCATGGGAACGCTCGACGCGCATGTCATCGCTATCGATGCGAAGACTGGGCGAGAGGTGTGGAAGACTGAAGTAGCCGAGACGACCTCGGGCTACTCGATCACGCACGCGCCGCTGGTCGTGAAGGACAAAGTGATCATCGGCGTCGGCGGCGGCGAGTATGGGATTCGCGGCTTCATCGCCGCGTACAACGTCGAGACGGGCAAAGAGGTGTGGCGCTTCTACACGATTCCTGGCCCGGGTGAGAAAGGGCACGAGACCTGGGAAGCCTGTCCACCGAAGTCCGAATCCTTCTGCGATCCCGACGCGTGGAAGCACGGTGGTGGTTCGATCTGGATGACCGGCTCGTACGATCCGAAGCTGAATCTCACCTACTGGGGTGTGGGCAACGTCGGTCCCGACTATGCCGGTGCGCAGCGGCCCGGTGACAACCTCTACACCGATTCAGTGGTCGCGCTCGACGCCGACAACGGCACCCTGCGCTGGCACTACCAGTTCACGCCGCATGACGTCTACGACTACGACTCGGTGCAGGTCCCGGTGCTCATCGACAACTGGGGCAACACGGGCATCGATGCGCTGACCTGGGCGAATCGCAACGGCAACTACTACGCGCTCGATCGCGCGACGGGGCGCTTCCTCCTGGGTAAGCCGTTCGTGAAGGTGAACTGGATGAGCGAGTTCGACGAGAGGGGCCGGCCGACACAAACGCCGCAACCACCGGGCATGCCGACGTATCCCGGTAATCAGGGCGGCACGAACTGGTACTCGCCGTCGTTTAGCCCCCGTACCGGACTGTTCTACATCTCCGCGTGGGAGGACTACGCGAGCATCTATGGACCCTCGCCGGTGGAATACAAGGAAGGCCGCAACTTCACCGGCGGTGGACCGCGGAATTTCTCGGCCGTTCCCGGCGCACCGGGACTCTCACGCGCGCCGATCAACACCTGGACCGAGGCCGCCGGCCATGGCGCCGTGATCGCGCTCGATGCGCGAACCGGCCAGCGACAGTGGAAGTTCGACATGACCGACGTCACCGACAGCGGCATTCTCACGACCGCGTCGAACCTGCTGTTCACCGGTGGACGCGAAGGATTCTTCCAGGCGCTCGACGCGCGGACCGGTGCACTGTTGTGGAAGACCAATCTCGGTGCCGCGATCAACAGCGGACCGATCACGTATCGAATCGGCAACAAGCAATACGTGGCGACGGTGTCGGGTCTATCGCTGTTTGTGTTCGCGCTGGAGTAGATGGACACCGTCTCCGGTGATCGGGACAGCCTGCGATGGGCTGACGAAATCCGGCGAGATCTTCGACACGCGCTGCGATCGTTTGCAAAGAAGCCGGGATTCGCAGCCGTAGTCAACCTGACTCTGGGCCTCGGCATCGGCGCGACCACTGCAGTGTTCTCAGTTTTAACGCTGTCGTTCTTCGCCCCTTGAAGGCAGGTGTGTCGATCCCGGCGTGGCGCGCAAGCCGAATCGACCCGTTACAGGCGCTGCGAGTGGAATGACGACTCAGATCGCGACTATTGCGCAGTCGCCAGGTGCCGCAATTTGTCCGGATTGCGGACCACGTACAGCGCGCGGATGACGTCGTTCTCGATCTCGAAGGCCGAGGTCTGCACGACACCCTCGCGTCCTTCTACGATGACGCCCGGCAAACCATTGATGATGCCCAAACGCGTGGTGAAGTCGTCGCGCCACCACTGACCCGGGCGTTTGCGCGTGACCTCGACCAGGAACTGCGCCGCCCGATCGGCGCCCTCGACCACGTTCAGTGCCGCCCGCACCTTGCCGCCGCCGTCCGTCACGACGCGCACGTCGCGTGCGAGCAGTTGCGTCAGCGCATTGAGATCGCCCGACTGGATAGCCGCGGCAAATGCGGACAGAAGCTGGGCATGTTTCCGGTCGATCTCGACCGAACGTCCCGTGGCCCGGGTCACGCCACGCGGTCGAACGTCGCGCACGCGCGCTCGTGCACGAGCAGCAAGCTGCCGGCAGGCGGCCTCGCTCCGCTCCAATGCGGTAGCAACCTCGCTGAAGGAGAAATCGAATACGTCGTGCAGCAGAAACGCAGCCCGCTCGAGCGGCGACAACCGGTCGAGTGTCAGGAGCAGCGCCACGGACAGGTCCTCGGCAAGATCCGATCGGCTGTCGGGTGCGAGCGCTGCTGTGTTCAGAACGGGCTCGGGCAGCCAAGGACCGACGTACTCCTCATGTCGCGCTCGCGCCGACGTCAGCATGTCGAGACAAATCCGCGACGTGGTGGTCATGAGAAACGCTCTCGCGTTCGACACGCTGTCGCGATCGGCCTTGTGCCAACGCAAGTACGTCTCCTGCACCGCGTCCTCGGAATCGGCCATCGACCCAAGCATCCGGTACGCGAGACCGAGCAGGTGTCGGCGGAATGGCTCGAACGTCGCGGCCGGATCAGGCATCGTGTCCACGGAGTTGGCAGGTACCCATCACCTCGGATCGTGCAAGCGGGTCAACCAGTACGGCGCGCGCGGGTGAGGGCCAGCCCGCCGAGCGCCACGCCGATCAGTCCCACCATCATGGCGACGATGCCCCCACCGAACCCGTTGCCGGTGCCGAGACCACCGTCGGCGGTCGCCACGACCACCGCACCGATGACCAGGCCGATCGGCGCCAGCACCAGGGCCGCGATGGCTCCACGTCGCCCGGTGCCGATTCGACGGGCAGAGCGCGCAAGGGCCAGCCCCCCGATAATCACGGCACTCAGCGCTATCACGGCAGCCGTGCTGGCCACCATTCGCTCCGGAGTCAGCCCGTAAGGATCCATTTCGCCCTCCTCTCAACAGTGAGACGGCGGAGGGCTGTGAAATGTGACATCCCACGGAAGTCGCTTCGCCGAATTGACGTGTTCAGGCGCAGCAGGTCGAGGCGCAGCAACTCTTCGCAGCTGCCATCGGCTTCTGAGCACGCACGAATGCGCTCATGAAGCGTCCGTCGATTTGCGCGAGCACAGATGGATCCGACAATCCGGCCTCGTCGAGAAACTGCCGGGCATCGTCCGATTTGTAGATGCGCGTTGGCTCAACGTCGATGCTCTCGAATCCTGCGTGCGTCAGTGTCTCGCGATAGCGGCTCTCCTCCAGCGCGCCGGCGATGCATCCAACCCAGAGTTCCATGCTTCGGCGAACGGACTCAGGTACGGAGTCGCCTCTCACGACGATGTCCGATACGGCAAAACGGCCGCCTGGCTTCAGCACGCGAAAGGCTTCGGCGATCACCCGGTCCTTGTCGGCGGACAGGTTGATGACGCAGTTCGAAATGATGACGTCCACTGAGTTGTCTGGGAGCGGAATGTTCTCGATCTCTCCCTTGAGAAATTCGACATTCGTCAGACCCGCGGCCTTCTGGTTCTCGCGCGCGAGCGCGAGCATTTCGTCGGTCATGTCCAGGCCGTAGGCTTTCCCGGTCGGTCCAACGCGTCTCGCGGAGAGCAACACGTCGATGCCGCCTCCGGAGCCGAGGTCCAGGACGACTTCACCGGGCTTCAGTTCCGCGAGCGCAGTGGGATTCCCGCACCCGAGCGAGGCGAGCATGGCTTCCTCGGGGATTGCCGCCGCCTGCCTCTCGTCGTAGAGGTCCGACGTGATTGGACCGCAGCACGACGTGCTACATCCGCAGTCCGCCTTCTGGCCGGCACGAGCCTGAAGGGCAGCCTGCCCGTACTTCTGTTGAACGACGTCCTTGATCGAATCCATGCGAGACCTCCTAAATATTCGTGTAGGCGAATATATCGACGTCGTGGTATATATGTCAAGGTGAATATATGAAGCGAACTGCGAAGAAACCCGGGCCTGCGATCGATCAGCTCGAGGCGGTGTTCAAGGCGTTGGCGGACAAGACACGCCTGCGGATTCTCGCGCTGCTGGGAAACAACGAAGTGTGCGTCTGCCACCTGCATGACAGCCTCGCATTGCCACAGCCCACCGTGTCGCGGCATCTCGCGTATCTGCGGCGTGCTGGTTTGGTGGACGTTCGCCGTGATGGCGTCTGGATGCATTACCAGGTGGCACGCGCACTTGACCCGTCGGTGCAGACAGTCGTGAACGCTGCGGTTGACGCATTGACCGGCGTCCAAACGACGGCCCAGGACCGGAAGCAATTCCAGCGAGCTTTTGGTCAGTTGTACGTGTTGAACTCATCGGCCGGTGGTGCCTGCTGTGCTCCCCGAGCGTGAGGCCGGAATGGTGATTCACCTGGCTGAGGCAGGCGACTTGCCCGCGATCCGTCGTCTCCTCGAGTCGCAGCACCTTCCTCTCGACGGCGTCGACGAGCACGTCTCGACAATGGTGGTTGCCAAGAAGGGAAGTGAAGTGGTCGGGGCAGCCGCTGTTGAACTCTACGCTGATGGCGCGCTGCTGCGATCGCTAGTGGTCGATCCAGTCGTTCAGGGCCAGGGCCTGGGCCATCGTCTGAGTGAAGCCGCGCTGAGCATTGCCAAAGATCGAGGCACCCACACCGTATTTCTGCTGACGACAACGGCGGAGAAGTTCTTTCCAAAACTCGGTTTCGAGCCGATCGTCCGTGACGATGTGCCCGCGTCGGTGCAGGCCTCCATTGAATTTCAGTCGGCATGCCCAGCGTCCGCCGTGGTGATGCGGAAGCAACTGGTCTAGCGATCGAGAGCGAAGGATGGTCGCCTACGCGGTGAAATACTTGGGGAGATCCGACTTCGTCTCGCGCAGGATCTCGAGAACGGCACGCCGATCGGCGGCCGACAGGTGCTTGTAGCGCGCGTCCTTGCCCTTCCCTGACAGAATCGCCCACAGTCGTTCGTAAACGGCGGCCTTGGCTTCTGGCGGCAGCTTCTCGAATTGAGCGGAGTAGATCATGTAGCTGCACGGGTGCCGCAGCAGACGTGTGTGGAGATCGAGCTGTCGCAGCGATCGTCCCTTCGAATCGCGCGGCCCACGTTCACTGAAGTTTGCCGCGAACCCCGACGTGCCCTGGATCTTCGATGCGATCGGCGCTTCATCGACGAACAACATGTAGTCCACGACCTCCGCAACACGATCTCGAAAGGCGTTCGATGCGGCGACGGGGCGTGTCTCGTGCACCGCGACCCTCGTCTCCCAGCCCAGTAGCGTCAGAAGATTCGTCATCTGCATCTGGTGTTCAAAGACCATCAGCGCAGCGATGTCGCTGTACGGAGCGAGGTATCCGCGTGTGTCGAAAGTCTTTTCGAGAGACAACAGCCTCGTCGTTGCAGGCAAAGCATCGCCGGATGTCAGCTTTGCCACGTCGACGTTGCCGAAATGCTTGATGGTTCCGAGACTTCCAGTGACATACCAGCCACCCCATCGACGCTCGAGTGGGCGGGTCTGGCCCATCGGCTCGATCATGCCCGGCACGCCTGCAGTTCGATGGCTGTTGTGACAGGACAGGCAGTTGTCGTCACGTTCGATAGACAAGCCTCCGAGCAGGCCGGACTGCGCGCGATAGAAGACCGTGCCCTGTTCTGGATCCTGCGCGGCAATCTCGACGAAGCCACCTCGCACCCAACCCACGACGACCGAGTCGTTGAAGTACAGGGCACGTGGGTTGTCCGCGCCGATGATCGCGCTCTGGACGCTGCCCTTTGAGAACACCATGATCTGCGACGAGACGGGGACGTCGAGCGCGTTCAGGACTGATCGCAGATAGCCGGATGGTCCTTCGCGTGTGAGCCGCGATGTACCCTCAGGCCGATGCATCAGGACGGCAACTGGATCGCTGGAGGGTCGCGAATACTGAATCGCAGCGTGGCTCGGCTGGATGTCGTCGGATTGTGCGATGACGGAGAGACTCCACGCGATCACAACGCCGACGAGCGAGACAAGAAACGGACGTCGGATGCGCATAGTCGCGAGCGGCGTGAGAATCAACTCAGTATCGCATCAGTAGCCGTCAGCTGATGCGCAATCGTGCTTCACCGAGCACGATTTCATCGCCTGACTGCAGCCGAACGCCTCTCGAGCCTGAAGGCACGTTGATCGTTCTGCCGGTCCGCACGATCGACGTGCCGTGGCCGCTCCGATCGTCAAACAA
>DATCXH010000113.1:0-2496 GCA_036565925.1 Vicinamibacterales bacterium | reverse complement strand
CGCCAGTCTGCTTGATGAACCCTTCGATCCTCGCGCGCGACACCTTCGACTGCTCGGCGTTGAATTCGAAGGTCGGGATGCGTCCGGTCGTCCGCTCCTCCGGGTAGTGATACAGGTCACCGGCGAGCAGTACTGGCCCGGTCTTCGGCAGCCTGACGAACAGCACCTGATGTCCTGGCGTGTGGCCAGGCGCTGTCTTGATCACCACCGCGCCATCGCCGAAGACGTCGAAGTCCTCGTTGTTCAGCAGCTTGGTCTTCGCACCATTCAACGCGCTGTATTGGGTGGGCTGGATGATGCCTTGCGGCTTGTCACCGAACATGAAATCGCGCTCGGCCCTCTGAACGATCCACGTCGCCGACGCAAAGGCGTTGGCGTTGGCGGTGTGATCGGAGTGGTAGTGCGACAGCGCGAAATAGGTGATGTCCGACGGCTTGTAGCCAGCCGAGGCGAGTTGCGGCAGCAGCGGCTTGCTGGCCGACATGATGCCTTCGGTCACGGGGGCACCGTCGCTCTTGAAGTGACTGTCCTCGACGGCACCGGAATCGAACATCAGCGTGCCCCTCGGGTGGACGATGAGATAAGAGGTGTTGGTGAAGTCCACCTCCTTCAGTTCTTCGCGAGTGAAGTTGAACAGCTTGGGGTCGAGGCCGCGGATCGAGCCGTTCTCGAAGACATACAGTCGAACGCTCTTCACCGCAGGTGGACGCTCTTGCGCGGTTGCGAGCGCGAGCATGGCCACTGCGAGCGCCGCTACGGACAAGACCATTCGTCGAAACATCACGCCCCCTTTTGACGCGCACGCTGATACGTGCGTTTAACCTCGACGCACCAACCTGTGCCTGTACGGTCACTCCCGGCCGCCGCGTTCGCCCCACTTGAGTTTTTCGCGCAGCAGTTCGAAATAGCTGCGTGGTGCTTTCACCAACCTCAGCGTCCGCTCCGAGCGACGCACCCGGACGATGTCGCCCTCCTGTAACGGGTAGCCAGATTGCCCGTCGTAGGTGACGAAGATCTCGTCCTGCGTTCCCTGCACCTGCGGACGAACTTCGATGATCTCGCTTCCGGGCACGATGATTGGCCGATTGGTCAACGTGTGCGGTGCGATCGGTGTGAGCACGATCGCGTCGGCGCGAGGATGGATGATGGGGCCGCCGGCGGCGAGGTTGTACGCCGTCGATCCGGTTGCGCTCGCGATGATCAATCCGTCGGCTTTGACCTTCATCACCAAGCCACTGCCCACCGACACGGACAACTCGATGATCCGCGACAGCGCGGCCTTCGTGAACACGACGTCGTTCAGTACGATGCGCGAATCGAAGTGTTCGCGGGCGCGATAGGCATCGGCGGCGAGCATGGCTCGTTCGTCGAGTGTCGCCGTCCCATTGAGGACCGCTTCGAGCACGGTGTAGAGCTCGTCGATGCGCGCTTCGGTGAGAAAACCGAGGCTGCCGAAGTTCACGCCGAGGATCGGGATGTCGCGGCCCGACTGTGCGGTCCGCGTCGCCATGCTCAGCAGCGTGCCGTCGCCGCCGAGGACGATGATCAGATCGACTTCGGCCGGCAGTAGCTCGCGCGAGTACGTCGGCATCGCTGCGGCGTCGCCGGCGAGCGCTGCGGTATCGGTCTCGAAGACCGCCTGCAGTTGCCGGTCGCGCAGCCATTTCGCAAGGCGATGCAGGTGATCGGCGGCAGCAACCAGGCCAGTTTTGGCCACGATGCCGACGCGTGAGATGTGTCCCTGGTTCATGACGCGCGGAAGTGAGCGAGCAACTCGACGTTGCCTTTCTGGCCGGTGATGGGTGACGGAGTCCACGCCACGCGCGTCAATCCTACCTCAGCGGCCGCCGCCGAGACCTCGTCGAGCACACGCGCGTGGATCGCCGTGTCGCGGATGATCCCCTTCCGCACTTCCTCGCGGCCCGCTTCGAATTGCGGCTTGACCAGCGCGACGATATCGGCACCGGACCGAAGCAGCGGAGGGATCACGGGCACGATGCGCGACAGGGAGATAAAGGAGACATCGATGGTGACCAGATCCACTTTGCCCGGCAGCATGTCGGGCGTCAGGTTGCGTGCGTTCACATGCTCGAGCACGACAACACGCGGGTCCTGTCGCAGTCGCCAATCCAATTGGCCGTGACCGACGTCGAGCGCGACCACGCGGACGGCGCCGCGCTGCAGCATCACGTCGGTGAATCCACCGGTCGATGCGCCGATGTCGAGTCCTTCACGGCCGGCAACGGGGATGTGAAAGGTGTCGAGGGCGTGTGCGAGCTTCAGTCCACCGCGGCCGACGTACGGATGATCGGGCACCACGAGAGCGACGTCGGCGGAATCGTCCACCGCCGTGCCGGCTTTGGTCACGAGTCTGCCGTCCACGGTCACCTGGCCGGCGATGACCAGCGCGCGGGCGCGTTCGCGCGACGGCGCCAGCTGTCGATCGAGCAATAACTGATCAAGTCGTACGCGAGACATGCAATCGGGGTCAGACCC
>DATCXH010001241.1:0-2154 GCA_036565925.1 Vicinamibacterales bacterium | reverse complement strand
GTCGAAATCGCCGGCATCGACGCCCATGCTCCCTTCGGCTTTCCCGTGCGAGGGCAGCGCCACACCCCCGAGTAGCGCGCCGTTCTCGAACGTTCCGTCACGCCGATTCAGCCACAACTGGTTCTCCTTGCCGTCGTTGGCCACGTAGATGTCCATCCATCCGTCGCCATTGAAATCAGCCGTGGAGACGCCGAGCGCCGGACCGAACTCGCTGGCAGTGTGCGCGATCATCGTGACATCGGTGAAGGTTCCGTTGCGGCGATTCCGATAGAGGCGAGCGGGCAAGGCCGGATAGCTGGCCGGCGTGCAGTAATCGGATGCGCCGGCCGGGCTCACGCATGGCGTGCTGCCATCGAGGCGATAGTTCAAGTAATTGCCGACGAAGAGATCCAGCCAGCCATCGCGATCGATGTCGACAAAGGCCGCCGACACGCTCCATGAGCGCTGATCCGTGCCACTCGCCTTCCCGACGTCGGTGAATGTCCCGTTGCCGTTGTTGCGAAGCAGCTGATTGGGAGCGTCGAACTTCGTCAGATAGAGATCGACCCACCCGTCGTTGTTGAAGTCACCGGTCGCGACGCCCATGCCATACCCGCGAGCGTCGATCCCACTGGCAGTCGTGACGTCAGTGAAGCGCAGCGTGCGCGTACCATCGGGGCGAACCGCCAGATCGTTGCGATACAACCGATCATTGGACTGTCGGCGATCGAACCCGCCGCTCTGCACGAGATAGACATCGAGATCACCGTCGTTGTCGAAATCGAAGAACGCCACACCCGGGCCGAGGATCTCCGGGATGTAGAGCTGACCCGACATGCCGTTGATGTGCACGAAGTCGATGCCCGACTCGACGGCGCGATCGACAAACCACTCAGGTTGTGGCGCTGCTGCCGTGGGAACGCTCGCCGCTTGTCCCCCAGATGAACCACAGCCGGCGACGATCACGAGGAGCGCGAGTCCAGCGTGGCGAAGGCGCATTCGAAGGTAGTCTAACCCCGCTTGCTGAAAGAACGCGGGGCGGGCCGAGCACGCCGAGCAACGCCAATCGCAATTTCTTCAATCGCGACTTCTGGGTGAGGGCCCAGAGAGTTCTCCGCGCGCTATTTGCGCAGGAGCTCGATCGCGTTCAGCACCGTCCTCGTCATGCGCGACACGTGGTACGACACGAGCACGGCGCATATCCCGACAAAAGCCATCTCGGCGGCCGTCGTCACCAACTGCAGTTTCCATCGCCCGTCATCGCCCACGCGCGCGTGCGCCAACAGCGACCCGAACGTGAAGAGGATCGCGATAAACACAAAGACGATGGTCGTCAGGATGAAGCGCTTCGAGAGGTCGACGCGCTTGAGTGCGATCTCGATATCTTCAGGTTCGCGTGCCATTGACACCCTCCGCGCCAAGATGACGGCGCAACGTTTTCAATCCGAATGCGAGCCTCGACTTGACGGTGCCGAGCGGAATTTCCAGTACGGCCGCCACGTGCGCGAGCGGCATCTCTTCTCGAAAGTGCAGCACCAGAACGGCGCGGCTCGCCGGCGTCAGCGCCGGGCTGTCGAGCAGTTCGAGGATGTCGTCGTCCGGCTGGGTGACCTCCGGCGCCGCGAGCTCGCCGATCGCGGCTTCATCCACCGTCGCGTCGCGCCAGCGCTTGCTCTTCTTGAGATACCGGAACGCGGCACGGCTGGCGATCCGGAACGCCCAGGCGCGAAAGACCATCGGCTCCTCGAGCCAGTACAGCTTTCGCGACACGATCATCAACACATCCTGCAGAACGTCATCGGCATCGTCTGCCCCCACCAGTGCGGCGACATAGCGACGCAGCGCCGGCTGCACGCTGCGCAGAACCAGCTCGAGGGCATCGCGGTCGCCGCTTTGCGCCCGGAGCACCCATGTCGCCAACTCGATCGAGGTAGGCTGCAACGTCTAGCGGTCCGCAGACGCCGAAGAAGTAGGCGTCACAACGAGCCTCCGACCGTGAATTGCCGGCTGGGAGAACGGAGCGGCCGGACACGATTCACGAGGTGCATACCGTAAAGAGACCTGGATCCAGGAACGGGTTCGATCGGCTACACTCTGCCACGCCATTCCGAACCCGAACAGGGCTCGTAGCACGCATACCGGAAGGAGTACCACTCAGAACCAGCCTTCGACTGC
>DATCXH010000437.1:0-3673 GCA_036565925.1 Vicinamibacterales bacterium | reverse complement strand
CAATCGCGCGCGCGCTGCGCGACGAGACGCCATTGTTCGTCGAAGTCGTCGTGCGCGACTCGATCGCGCTCCACACCGCCGCCGCCGTCACACGTGGCAAGCAAGCCGTTCGCAGCGTCGCAGGAGAGGGGCTGATCGCGCGGCTCAAATCGACGCTCGATTTCCTCTCCCGCCGCTAGAGGAGCGCGTTCGCGAGCGTGGTCTTTCGGTATTCGTCCCGCCCGCAATCAGGAGCGCAAGAGAACCGACTGTGTTGGGGGGAGGCAACATCGCGAGGGCCAATAAAAATTGCGAGTGCAGAGTAGAGTAAGAGAAATCTACTTTGAGAAAATCGTTAGAGATTCCAATATGCCACCGCATCAAGAGGATCGTGATGCGGCCTGCCCTGCTGATGACGGCGGACGTGATGCGATCCGAGTGATTCGATCGTCTTCAGGATGAGGAACGACTCGGGACGCATCAGCCCTGTATCTTCTCGGCCAGCAGTCTGCCGGCTTCGACTTGCCTCGTTGAGAATCGATGCTCCTTCTGAGTGAATTGCGATTCGCCTTTCGCCGCCTTGGCCGAACGCCCTTCTTTGCCTGCTGTTCGGTGGCTGCCATTGCGATGGTTATCGCCCTCAACACGACCGTCTTTGCGTTGCTCGAAGGGGCGTTGCATCCAGTTTCGCCGATTCCAGAACCGGAGCGACTCTGGACTGCCTCGTTTCCGCGTAGCAGCACGGTCGATCCGGAGATTGCCGATACGCGCGTCGGCGCGCTGACGCGCGCGCTGGGGTCGCCCGAGAACCTGGCCCTGGTCGGCGTCGGGGGGATGAATGGCGGCGTCGTTGTTCATACTGCCGATAGCGACGTTCCGTCAGTTGTAGCCGGAGTCAGTCCAGGCTACTGGGTAACACTCGCGGTTCATCCGGTGGCTGGCCGCTTGTTCCGCACCGCGGGGGATGCGAGAGACGGAACGGCCGTGATCACCGAGGGCCTCTGGCATCGACTCACGGGCGATCGAGCCGAGTTTAAATCGTTCGCCATCAGAGCGGGCGATACGCCCCTCACGGTCATCGGCGTTATTGCCCAAGGGAGTGCGTACCCGCCCGAGGTCGAAGTTTTCCGGGCCGTGGACACCGTGGAGTCGTTCGGTCGTGTGCTCGTCCGGTTGCCGTCGGGACGGGATCCTGCCCAAGCGGCCGCTGACATAGTTGGAAGAACGAGAGCGCTCCTGTCGAGCGCGAATGCGAATGATCGAGTGGCGCTTGAGCCTGCGTTTTTCCAGTCCGCTCGCGTGGTAGGCACTCACCTCGCCCTGCTGTTAGCGGGCGCCTGCCTCCTTATACTCGCCTGCGGCAACATCGCCGCGATCCAAGCCGATCGAATCGCCTGCCGAATACAAGATGTTTTCGTCCGGCAGACGCTTGGTGGCAGTCGGATTGCGATCGTCGCCGCACTATCGGCGGAGGCCATCATACTCGGCATCGTCGGAGGCGGCGTTGGCCTGATCATTTCCGTCTGGGCGATCCCACTTCTTCGAGCCGTCGTGCCGGCGGCGCTTTCGGCGACTGGACTCGTGGAACCGCGATTGAGCTGGCGTGTGGTTCTCGCCAGCGAGGCTCTTGTCGGTGGAATACTCTTGGTGATCGGGTTGGTCCCGTCACTCCGGTCTTCGATGATGGCACCTGCCGATTGCCTTCGAGCGGGCCACGCGACGACCGTGTCGCGTGCTGCGATTCGCCGCGGCCGTATTGCGGTAATCCTGGAGGTCGCTTCTGCCCTCGCCTTAGTCATTATGGCGATGCTGCTGGCTGATACGGCCCGACGCCTCGATACGATGGATGTTGGGTACGACCCAACGCGGCTTCTTGCTATCGACATCCGACTCCGCGGACGAGGCGACTCCTCGCGAGTGAGGGAATCGGCCGTGCGTGCTGCGGCCATGGTGGATCGTATTCAGAGAATCCAGGGTGTTGATGCCGTCGCCACAACGTATTTCGTCGCGCCGGATCATCAGTTCGTTTCGACGATTGACCATGAGGGCCACACCCGCGAGACCATGGTTCGACGAATCAATTCCCGAATCGTGTCCGCGAACTTCGTAACGACGCTTGGCCTCTCCTTGGTGACCGGGAGAACTCCACCTGGAAGCGCGGAGATGGGGCCTTTCGCCATTGTCGACGAAACTGCTGCGCGGCTTCTGTGGCCTGGCATCGACCCGGTTGGACAGGTGCTAAAGCTCGGCGACCGAACCTCGCCGCGACCGTGGGTGCGGGTGAGCAGGGTAACGCACCGAGTAGCGTTGCTCGCCGCCAACTGCCTTAGAGTCGAGTGCTTTCAACCGTCCGTGTTCGTTGTGGATCAGAACCTCGAGGCCTATGGCTCGGATGTGACTCGATCCGCTGAATTCATTGTCCGAACCAGCAATGTCGCGGCTGTCGAACGAACCCTATCGCACGGTGGTTGGGCCGATTCCCCCAACCTGTTTTATGCGGTCGAGGCATGGAACCGTGCCACCGGATTCGAGTCGTTGCGACGCTCGCAGCAGATGATTGCTGCCATTTTTGTCGCGTTTGCGCTTGCCGGTCTCGCGCTCGCGACGTTCGGCGCATTCGCCGTCGTGTCGCTGAGTGTTGGACAAAGACGGAAAGAATTCGGAATCCGCTTAGCTCTCGGAGCACGCTCTGGTGATCTCGTGCGGCTGGTCCTGCGGGAAGTTCGTTCGCTCGTACTAGCAGGAATTGCGTTCGGGCTCCTCCTGTCAGGATGGGCCGAAAGAACCCTAGCGGTTCTTGTCTTTCACACCGTCGATCTCTGGGCCCCTGTCTATTTCATCATTGCTGTGCTCCTTATCGCGATCGCCATCGTGGCGGCGGCGCTCAGGCCGGCGTTACAGTCTGGCCGCCTTGATCCGATGGCGGTCCTTCGGACCGAATAGTAGGATCACTCGCCGTATCTATGAAGGAATACCGGCGCACCCTATTTGATCGGTTTGGCCCGACGGCCGCCGAATACATTCGAGCCGGGGCCTATCCTTCCCTGCGTCTGCAAGAAAATTTGAATTCCGGCATCGTAACAGGGAGAGATCCGAGCGCTGATCGTCCTCGACCCTCGATCACGCTGGAAGTCTGGAATCGCGCGACGTACTCTTGCTGAATAGCCCCAAGCGGCCGATAGCTTCGCTGCTTCAATATCGATGCTGGAACGGTCGAACGATTCGTCCGACGAGTGTTCCTGGATCGCAAGGACGGATCTACGTCTCTGGAACGGCTGCGGACGTTTCGGATTCTCCGGACTTTTCGGAAACGGCAGCACTGAAGCGGCGGTCGTGATGTCGAAGAGATCTGATGAATCGCTCCGGGCACGCTGGGCGCCTGGAGTCTTGGCGGCACCTTGAGTTTTTTTCGGGCCAGCGTAATGTTCTTACAGAACCTGTAAGGAGCGCCGCCTGACCTCGCCGCTGCCCGTTCTTCGCGGCACGCTCGACCTGCTTGTCCTGCGTGCCCTCCTCGTCCGTCCCATGCACGGCTACGAAATCACCTCGTGGCTCGACCAACGCACATCGGGCAACGTCGCCATCCTCGATAGCGCGCTTTACCAGGCACTCTACCGCCTGGAAAAGGCGCGGCTCATCGGCGCCCAGTGGGGCGTGAGTGAAAACAACCGGCGTGCGCGGTATTACCACGTCA
>DATCXH010000330.1:0-6234 GCA_036565925.1 Vicinamibacterales bacterium | reverse complement strand
AGCCAGTGCGGCGGCGGTGCCGTGAGCGGCGAGATGTCCGAGGTCGCACGTGCCTGTGCCGCGGCGAATTCAGCGTCGGTCAGTTCTGTGCGCGTGCCGAACGACTCCGGCCGCTCGAATGGCACGTCCACGAGGTGATCGCTCGGCCAGATACCCTGGAGATCGGGATCGCCCCACGCCGTGCGCGGTGTAGCGAAGCCCTTCGGCCTGCCCGCTCGGTCAGTGGTGCGCTGCGGCACTTCGGCCGAAAGTACACCTGTGAGGACGACGATCGACAGCGCGGCGCGAAACAGTCGAGACATCGAAGTAAATCATAGCCAGAGCCGCGTACGCGTGGTACGGTGACAACACGTGACGACGACGACCACGACACCACAACCACGTAGCGCACTCGGCAGTCTGATGGTCGCGATGCGCTCCAGGCGCACGGCGACAGTCGTCCTTCAGTCATTTGCCTCGGGACTTCCCCTCGGCCTCGTCTGGGTCGCTATTCCCGACTGGATGCGCGACATCGGCGTGGACATCCGTGTCGTCGGACTCATCACCCTCGCCCAGGCACCATGGACGTTCAAGGTTCTCTGGGCACCACTGATGGATCGCTACGTGCCGCCGTTCTGGGGTCGGCGGCGTGGGTGGATGGCCGTCACACAGGTCGCGCTGCTCGTGTTGGGTCTGATGATGGCCGGCGTGGGCCAGCGACCCGAGGCGATTTGGGTCGTCGGCGCGCTCTCGATGGCGATCGCGATGGCCGCAGCATCGCAGGACATCGCCATCGACGCGTACGCCGTCGAAGTCCTGCGAAAGGACGAACAGGGCGCGGCCGCGGGCGCGCGCGCAGCGATGTATCGCGCCGCGTACTCTGTCGCGGGTGCCGTCGCGATCAGCATGGCTGCACGACTCGGATGGCCTGCAGTGAACGTGTTCCTCGCGTTGCTGTACGTGCCGATGCTGGTCCTCACATGGAAATCGCCAGAGCCTGACGTGCAGCCGGCACCGCCGAAGACGTTGAGCGAGGCTGTCTGGCAGCCGTTCCTCAGCTTCATCACGCGGCCGCAGGCGATCGAGATTCTCGCGTTCGTCGTGCTGTACAAGCTGTCCGATCAGCTGACGCAGTCGCTGACTCGCCCGTTCCTGATCGACATGGGCTACAGCGCCGATCAGCGCGGCATCGCACTCGGCACCATCACGTTGATCGCCACATTTGGCGGCGCCATCTTCGGGAGTTGGCTGACGACGCTCGTGGGACTGGGCCACTCGCTGTGGATTTTCGGCTTTCTGCAACTGTTCTCGAATTTCGGCTACTACGTGCTCTCGATTCTTGGACGGCCAATCGGATTGGCGCTCTATGGAGCAGCCGGGTTCGAACTGCTGGCCTCCGGCATGGGCACCGGTGCATTCTCCGTGCTGCTGCTTCGCCTGACTGAGAAACGATTCTCGGCGACACAATACGCGCTTTTCTCCAGCTTGTTCGCGTTGCCGCGCGTGGCCGCCGGCCCGATCACCGGATTCGCCGTCAACGCGATCGGCTGGTCGAACTTTTTCCTGGCGACCCTGGTGATCGGGATCCCCGGGTTGCTGATGCTGCATCGGTTCGCGCCGTTCGGTATGCGAGAACCACAGTTCGAACATGACGAACGGACGGTAACCGCGCCTACCTCAGGTCTGCTCGGTCTCAGCATTACGGCGGCCGTCGGACTCACCATCGTCGGAGCGCTTCTCGTCGCGCTGCTCGATGCGATGCAAGCGACGCGCGCCAATCCTCCCGCCGCGTTCGACATCGGCGCCGCGATCTGGCGGCTGTCGCACCCGGCCGACGTTGGTGGTTGGGTCCAGATCGTCGGGATTGTGGCGTTCGCGATCGTCGGCGGGTTGTTTATCGCCGCCACGCGGGCCAAACGAACACAAGCAGCGAGCTCGTAGTACGATCGGCCTCCACGGAGGCTGTAATGAGAACGAGTGGCCGCATCGGCCTGTGTGCCGCCGTCACCGTCGTGGTGATGAGCTGGGTCCTGCATTCATCGCCTCAGGCACAAACCACCGGCTGGACGCCTCCGAAGACACCGTGGGGTCATCCAGACCTGCAGGGCATCTACACCAACAAAGACGAAACGAACACCCCGCTCGAACGCCCCGCGGAATTCCAGGGACGTTCGGCAAAGGACTTCACGGCGGCCGACCTCGCGGCGCTCGCCAGGCAACGTCAGGCGATCGCGTCCAAGATTGCCGGTGGCATTGGTGGCGCGGAGACAGGGGCCGGGCCCACGCACTGGTATGAGCACCTGCAGGGCAACGGAAGTCGTCCGTGGCTGATCATCGATCCACCCGACGGGCGTCTGCCGCCGATGACTCCACAGGCACTGAAACGCGAGGCCGCCGTCGCGGCGCTGAACGACGCTCGCAACGGTGAAGGACGCGCCGACAGCTGGCTCGATCGCAGTCTCTACGACCGCTGCATCACGCGCGGACTGCCGGGCTCGATGATGCCGGCGATCTACGGCAATGCCTACGAGATCGTCCAGACGCCGGACTCGGTCGCGATTCGCTACGAGATGATTCATGAGACGCGAATCATCCCGCTCGATAACCGGCCACGAGTGAGCGAGAAAATCCGCGAGTATCTCGGCGACGCGCGCGGCCGATGGGACGGCAACACGCTGGTTGTCGAAACGAAGAACTTCACCAATCGTACGCACTTCGGCTACAACAACCGCTACAACAGCGAGCAGTTCACGCTGACCGAGCGCTTCACGCCGACCTCGCCAAAGACCGTGCAATGGGAAGTGACGATCAACGATCCCGAGGTGTGGACGAAGCCGTTCACGTTCACGATGCCGCTGACCCGAGATGACTCGCAGCAGATCTTCGAATATGGCTGCCACGAGGGAAACCTCGGACTCGAGCACATTCTCCAGGCCGCGCGCGCCGAAGAGCGCGCCGCCCACTAGAGACGCCTGTCGTCTGATTGGAGGCCCTATGCGTTCCGCCCTCCTCATCGTCGGCGTCGTCATCGCAATCCTTTCAACCGCGGTGACCACCGCGGCACAAGTTCGCGGCCGTCTGACCACGCGGCCACCTGTCCCGTCCACCGTTCGTCCGGCGACGACGGTTCGGCCGTTCCCGCTCTGGTGGGGTGTTATCACGGTGCCCGAGGTCATCACGCTCGATCAGCCGGCGCTCGGCGCAGACGCACCCACTGGCGGCGTTCAGCTCGATATCCAGCCGTGGAGCGCGGAGGTCTACGTCGACGGCGCGTCGGTCGGCCGTGTCGAACAATTTCGCGGCTACTATCAGAACCTCACGCTGCCCGCCGGACCGCACATCATCGCCGTCGTCGCTCCCGGGCGTGATCCGCTGATTGTGAGCGTCACCGTCGTCCCTGGGCGGGTGGTTACCCAGCGCGGTTCGCTGGCCATGGCGGGCACGAACACGTTGCCTTGACACCGGACTCGCTCCGCGATACATATATCCACCGTGGTTACATCCACGGCGAAGCGCCAGGATGCTCGGGCATCTGGCGCGACGAAACAGGCGGTACACGCTGACGACCAGCCGTCGCCGCTGCTGACCGCGGCGGTCTTTCATATCCTCCTCGCCCTTGCCGACGGCGAATCGCATGGCTACGGCATCATGCAGGACGTCGAGCGCTTCACCAACGGCGAGACTCGCCTCGGCCCGGGCACGCTGTATCGATCGATTCAACGCATGCTGGTTGACGGATTGATCGAGGAGCTTGCCATCGCATTGCACGGCGAGACCGACGAGGATCGCCGGCGCTACTACCGACTCACGCCCAGGGGTCTCGCGGTGGCCAAGCGAGAAGCAGAGCGGCTCGCCGACCTGGTCGACGCGGCTCGCCATCGCGATCTGCTCACGCCACGTCCCGGACAGGGGCGCATCGGATGACCACGACACCTGTCCCAGAGGACTTTCACACCATCACGCCGCAAATCGTGGTGAAGGGCGTTGCCGCCGCGATCGACTGGTACTCGAAGGCACTCGGCGCACATGAACTGCTGCGCAACACAGCGCCTGACGGCACGTCGATCATGCACGCTGAGCTCCTGCTCGGCGACTCCCGCTTCTTCGTCGTGGACGAGTTCCCCGAATCGATGCTCTCACCCTCGACGCTCGGCGGCACCACGGTAACGATGCACCTGTATGTGCGCGATGTGGACGCGCTCTTCAATCGCGCAGTCGAAGCCGGAGCGACGATCGTCATGCCCGTGGCGGATCAATTCTGGGGAGATCGTTACGGCATCCTCCGCGACCCGTTCGGTCATCGGTGGTCGATGGCCAGCCGCATCGAAGATCTGTCACCGAAAAAGCTCCAGGACCGAGCCAGGGCCTGGGCGAGGGAACAGGAGGCGTCATGAGCGCTCGGCGCACAGCGGCGACCGTCTTCGCCGCATTTCTTCTGTCGAACCTGTTCGCCATTGCGATTCACGGGTTCATCCTCGCCGCCGATTACGAGCCGTATCGCGGCACACTGCTGCGCGACTTCGCCGGCGGACCAGGGTGGCAGGCGCTTCTGCTGCCAGTCGCCCATCTGTGTTTCGTCTCTGCACTGGTCTGGATCTACAGCCGGGTGTCACTCGATGGTTCGCTTGCTGTGCGCGGTCTGAAGCTGGGCCTGATCGCATGGCTGGTCGGACAAGCTCCGCTCTGGCTGATCTGGTACTCGGAGCAGCCCTGGCCAGACAGCCTCATCATCAAGCAGCTCGGTCTCGAACTGCTGTCCTCGCTTGCGATCGGTCTGACGATCGCCCTCGTCTCCCAGCTGCCCGCCCGGCAGGCCGTACCTCGCGCCGCCACTGTGTAGGGGCGCCAACCCGGCCGGCCCGTTTCGTGCGGTAGACTGACCGCAAGATGACGATGAACCCGGCCGTCACGGTCAAGAATCCGCCGCCCGCGGTCTGGCGGTGGAGTGTCCTTGTCGCGATCAGCGTCGCGATGTTCGGCAACTACTACGTCTACGACTCGATCGCGCCGGTCGCGGATCTACTGCAAAAAAACCTCGGGTTCACCGACACGCAGATCGGCACGCTCAACGCCATCTACAGTCTGCCGAACATCGTCGTCGTGCTCATCGGCGGCGTCATCGTCGATCGATTCGGGACGCGACTCTCGACCCTGTTTTTCGCGATCATTTGCGCCATCGGCGCGCTGGTCACCGCAATATCACCATCGTTTCCCGTGATGGCCGCCGGACGCCTGATCTTCGGCCTCGGCGCCGAGTCGATGATCGTCGCCATTACCGTGGCTATTGGTCAGTGGTTCGTCGGGCGCCAGCTGGGATTTGCATTCGGCGTGAACCTGAGCATCGCGCGGGCGGGATCGTTCAGTGCCGACAAGTCGACGAGCTGGTTCAAGCCGCTCTACGACCTTGGCTGGCAGCCGCCGCTTCTTCTGGCTGTCGGTTTCATGCTCGTCGGCGTCGCGGCATGCGTCCTCTATTACTGGATGGACCGTCGCGTTGCGCGTAATTACGACGTGCCTGAACCCGCGCCCTCGGACAAGTTCGTCTGGAGCGACTTGTGGCGCTTCGACCGATCGTTCTGGTACATCGTCGGACTCTGTGTCACGTACTACTCCGTGATCTTTCCGTTCCGCAGCACATTCGCAATCAAGTACTTCCAACACGCCCACGGTGTATCGCTTCAAGACGCTGGTGATCTGAACGCGTCGGTGTTCTTCGCAGCGATCATCGCCACACCGCTCTTTGGTCTCATGGCGGATCGGCTCGGGCATCGCGCGGCGTTCATGGCCTTCGGCTGTTTCCTGCTCGCCGCAGCGTTTCCGATTCTGGCCTACACCAACGCGAACCTCTGGGTGACCACCGTCATGATCGGCGTCGCGTTCTCGCTGGTGCCCGCGATCATCTGGCCGGCGGTTCCCTATCTCGTCGAACCGAATCGTCTTGGCACGGCGTACGGACTGATGACGATGGTCCAGGCGATGGGGTTGACGTCGATCAATCTCCTTGCGGGCGCATTGAACGACTTCTATGGCGCCAGCGCAGACAACCCGGGTGGCTACACGCCAATGCTGTGGCTGTTCCTGTTCTTGAGCCTGTTTGGATTCGTGTTCGCGTACCTGCTGCGCGTCCGCGAGACCGGGCCGCACGGCCACGGTCTCGAAGCGATCAAAGCGGGTGCACCCGGTTAACGTTTGCGCTCGAACTCCTGATCACCTTCCACTGTGTGGATGATGAAGCCGGTGATGACGCCGTTCGCA
>DATCXH010001016.1:0-6340 GCA_036565925.1 Vicinamibacterales bacterium | reverse complement strand
GCGACACAACGCTGCTGGCTGAATACCAAAGTCGGTGCCATGAGAAGGCTGCCTCCGACTGTTCCGATACGCGGCGTTTCTAAGGTCAAACACGGTTCTGCACCTGGGGATTCGGGTAACCATTGCCCGTCGCCTCGATATTCCCGGGGTTTTCCGCGGGAACGGCATACCCGTTCGACCCATTCGACTCGGCTTTTTCGGACCGCTGGTCCGACGAAGCCTCGCTCAGGGCAAGCTCGCTGGACTCAATCAGAGTCGAACCGTTCCACTCGCTCGCGGCGGGTGGGTCGGTATCGACAACTGTGTCGAATGCCAAGGCGGTGCGATAGCACACCACGTCTCGCTCGAGACGCCAGACGAGCGCACGTATGACGCGAGCACGAACAAGCACACGGCCGTTTCTCGTGACGATGTGGATGTCGGTGTGGGTGTTGGGGAGTAGACGTGTGAGACCTTCGAGGAGGACACCTGACGAAGAAATGTCTACGACGGTGAACTCTCGACCGAGGCGAAGTCGCACGCGCGACAGCGTTTCTTCGGGTTGTGGAACGCGACGGGCTGCCCGCCGACGCTCCAAGTCGTTAGGACGCATACACCCACTCGCTCGATGCGGGCACGTATCTCAGCACGCGTGTACGCCCGGTCGCGCCGAGGACACGGACCATCCACTGCGTGCCGTCGCGGCCGCGGATGTAGAGAGACCCAGACGAAGCTGTTCCGTGCGGCGTGAATGACAAGAGGTTGGTGCCCCCAAGTTGTACCGGATCGCTGCCGGGCGTCTGCGGCGTCAAGCCGATCTCAACGCCCGGGAACAACTGCGACAGCAAGATCGGCGCCTCAATCAGACGATCGATCTGCAGATCGATATCGCGGGTCCCCACGCCATCGCGGTTCCCATCCTGAATCACACTGATGCTGACGCCGCTCGGGGTCATCAGGAATCGAAGGGCGATGCTCGTCGATCGGCTGACGGCCTGAGCACGCGCGAGAGCCATTCGAGAGGCAAGATACCGGGCAGCAGCAAAGCCCCGCGCGCGTTCGATGGTCGACAAGGTCTGCGGAATGGCGATCGCGCACATCACGCAGAGCGCCGCACACGAGAAGACGAGGTCGATCAGCGTGAACCCGTGCGGACCGCGCGCCAGGAGGTGCGCGCGGTCCGCCCGCCGGTAGGCTATTGCTCCGCGCTGCCGCTCTTGCCGGAGGACACCGTGATGAGGGGCTTCAGCTTCAGGAAGCTCTTCTCGCCGATGCCACGCACGTTCATCAGGTCTTCGACCTTCTTGAAGCCACCGCTCTTCTCGCGGTACTCGAGAATCCGTTCGGCCACCGACTTGCCGATCCCAGGCAGCGCTTCGAGCTGCGCGACGGTCGCCGTGTTCAGATTCAGCGGACCGGATCCCGAAGCTTTCGCCGCAGGCGTCGCCTGCGTCGAAGCGCGCTGCTCCGCCTGTGCCGCGATGCCAACCCCGAGAATCAACAGAACCACCATCACAATGCGCATCATGAGTTGTCTCCAGTCCGTACCGGGCAGACGCGGCACACCGGCCGCGCGGGAACGTACGGGAACGTGAAGTGAATCGTTGCGCGGCGACCTGCCACATGGTTCCCCTGCGCTGAAACGTCCCGGCAGGTGCTGGCAGAACATCAGACTGGGTGCTTCCAGAGATATGGACTACGAGCCCGCCGGGACGAACAGACCAGAGGCAAGCTGAGTGCCTCGAGGCGTGCGCCGGCGATGTCGCCGCAATCTATTGAATCGCGTGCTGATCGCGTCGAGCGCGTGGAGACCGCCCGACGGAGTGGTTCGGAGAGTGTGAACTGCGGCTGCGGACTGACGGCTAGAGCAACTTGTCGAGTGTGATCGGTAAATCCCTGACCCGCCGACCGGTTGCGTGGTAGACGGCGTTGGCGATCGCCGCCGCGATGCCGACGACACCAATTTCACCTATCCCTTTCGCTCCCAGCGTGTTCACGACATCGTCGTCTTCGTGCACGAAGATCACCTCGATGTCGTGGATGTCGGCATTGACGGGCACGTGGTACTCCGCGAAGCTGTGGTTCATGATCCGCCCGAACTTCTGGTCGATCACGCTCTCTTCTTCGAGTGCCATGCCGATGCCCCACACCACCCCGCCGAGAATCTGACTGCGTGCCGTGAGTGGATTGAGAATCCTTCCTCCAGCAACGGCGTTGACCACTCGCATCACTTGAATCGTCCCGAGATCCTCGTCGACGTGTACCTCGGCAAAGACGGCGGAATGTAGGAAGCACCCGTACTGTTGTCGCTTCTCGGGCGGCGTCACGAACGCGTCGCCGCGCACCGAATCCACGTTTGCCTGGCGCAGGATGTCGACCATCGAGACCGAGCGAGACCCGTCGCTCTTCAGGCGTATGCTGCCGTCGGCAAAGACCACATCCGCAGGTACGGCGTTGTCGAGCGGCGATGTGTTCGTCTGCTTCGCGAGGACGACGAGCTGGTCTCGCATCTTCTCGCAAGCGGCCTTCACCGCCGCTCCAACCGACCCGGCCGTGAACGAGTCGCCTTCGACGGGCGCCCTGGGCAACGATGAATCGCCCAGCTCGAACGTCACGCGTTCGATCGGCACGCCGGCCGACTCGGCGGCGATTTGCGTCATGATCGTGTAAGTGCCGGTGCCGATGTCGGCGGTCGCACTCGAGACCGTCATGCGGCCGTCGGCCGTCAGCACACAGCTTGCCGATGCTGGAACCGTGACGGCGTCGTAGTGCCCCGTCGCCATGCCCAGGCCAACGAGCGCGTTGCCGTGACGCATCGAACGCGGCTCCGGGTTTCTCCGCGACCACCCGAACCGTTCCGCGCCCTGCTGGTAACACTCGCGCAACGCTTTGCTCGAGAACGGTAAGTTCGCCTCCTGGTCCGATTCGGCGTAGTTCCTGAGCCGCAGTTCCAGCGGATCGATACGCAGCGAAACCGCGAGTTCGTCCATCGCGCACTCGAGCGCGTACACGCCGGTGGCGCACCCCGGAGCCCGCATGTCGATCGGTGTGGCCATGTCGAGCCGCACGACCTTGTAGTCGAAAGCGGCGTTATCGCACTGGTACAGCCGGCCCGAGGACAAGAGCGTCTTCTCGGTGTAGTCCTCGAACTGCGAGGTGTTGGCGACCGCCTGGTGGATCAACCCTTCGAGTCGCCCATCGGCGTCCGCGCCGAGCACGACCCGCTGCCAGGTGTCCGGCCTGTAGCCCAACCCGAACATCTGTTGACGCGTCAGCGAGACACGGACCGACCGTTTCAGCTCGCGCGCTGCCAGCACCGCCAGCCACGCATGGTACTGCGGGCGAAGGCCCGCGCCGAACGCGCCGCCGACAAACGGCGCGAGCACGCGGAGGTCAGTCTGGGCGTACCCGAACTCGCTACACAAGTACCCCTGAACGTTCTGCACCCCTTGCGTCTTGTCGTACACGGTCAGCTTGCCGTCGGAGTCCCTCACTACCGTTACCGCGAACATCTCCATGGGGTTGTGGTGCTCCACGGGAATGCGGTACTCACCCTCGATGCGGGTCGCGGCCCCGGCGACCGCTCCTGAGGCATCGCCTCGCGCGCGAGGCACTTGCGGCAACATCTCCCAGCGCCGGGGCACGAATGCCTGACCGAGCGCGGCGATGAGATCCGTCGCGTGGGGCGCACGATCGTAGTCGACGCGTACGAGTGAGGCTGCGTAGCGAGCCAGCTCGAACGTCTCGGCGACCACGAGCGCGATGGGTTGGGCGCTGAACTTGATGTCCGCGCTCTCGAAAGGCCTGAACGTCGTACCGGGCGGAGCGACCTCCTCACGGTAGGTGCTGTCAGCACCGGCGAGGCGCGGTAAGTTCTCGTGTGTGAAGACTTGGAGAACGCCCGGGACGTTCAGCGCGATAGACGCGTCGATCAGCGTAATCCTGCCGCGTGCGATTGCACTCGTGATGACGACGCCGTATGCCAGGTCATCGGTGTGATGCTCCGCCGCGTACTTCGCGGCCCCCGTCACCTTGGCGCGCCCATCCACGCGGGTCACCGGCTGGCCGATATAGCTCGTACTCACGCGCCCTGCTCCATGCGAAGAGCATGCTGGAGGGCGCCCACGAGAGCCCGATGCGCCAGTGAGCCGCCGAACGCGAGACCGGGGTCCTTCACCCTCTTCCCGCCCATCTCGAGCGTCGCTTCGACCGACACCATGCCTAAAGCGATACTCATCGGTTCCTCCCCGCTCGGTCAGGAGCCGAAGTGCAACGATCGTGCTACCCGGCGAGTCACATTCAGTCCGGGATTCGAAGCCGCGTCGTGAATCGCGTTGGCCATTCGCGGCACGCCACGATGTGTGAAGGTGTCGGGCGACAGGCGACAAGTCGTGCAGGTGAATGTCGAGCGCTCGTCCGTGATTGCGGTACAGCAGCCCGGTGTTCTGCGATTGCGCGCTGCACCGACTGCCACGGGTCGTTCTATTGCCCGCGGCGTAGCGGACTGCACACATCGACCCGAGAAACAGTTGCCTCGCACCCGGCCCGTGATAGCGTACGACGTCGTGAAAGCTGGTGTCGGTCGCAGTGCGGCCGTCCTGCTGTGCGTCGCGGGCGTGCCGGTGCTGGTGGTAAGTCTCGTGCACGTCTTCTTCGGCGTCTCGCTTTCGGCGTTCCGTCCGATCATCAACGACGAAGTCGCCTACTGGCATCAGGCGCTGACCTACTCGATCGCCGGATTCAACGGCGGCTACTACACACTCGGCGAGGCCACAAATCCCTCAGGGTTCACACCGTTCGGTCCGCACGGACCAGGGTTCGCCGTGCTCTACGGCACCGCCGGATCATTCTTTGGTTGGTACCGACATAGCGTCGTGATCCTCAATCTGATCGCGATCGGCGGCGCGACCTGGATCTGGACGTCACTCACTCGAGCCAGCATCCCGCGTCTGCTGCTCGGCGCCACGATGCTCCTCACCTTCTGGCACATGCTGTACTGGGCGCCGACGGGCATGCAGGAAAGCCTGCACCATGCCGGCGCGATTGCGATGGCCGGCTGCTTCGCCGCCGTGCTCAGCCCGGATCGACGATGGTGGGTAGTCCCGTTCGGATGGGTGGTCCTCGCCGTCCTGGCATTCATCCGTCCTTCCTGGCTGATTCTGTTTCCGCTGTGGGCGATCGCGATGTCACATTCAGCGTCGCGACGTTTGGTGGTTGTTGCCGTTGCCGTATCGATCGTGACGGCGGGGGGCATTCTGTTCGCCTACAGCCGCATGACGGCGCCGTATGAAGAAGGGTTCTTCTTTCTGCGTGCCGCAAGCCTCTCGCTCGGGTTACAGGCGCTCGTCCAAAACGTGATCGGCAACGTCCGGCGTCTCGGTATGCCGGGTGAGTTCCACCCGATCGAACTGCTGGAGCGCTATCAATACGGCGCAGTCTTGCTGGCGACGACGTTCGCGGCGGTGACGGCAATGTGGAAACGGCGGCACACACACGAGTGGACGCCGCACTTCGCAATCGCTGCGTCGGCGCTCGCTCTGGCCCTGGTGGCGATGATTGTCCTGTATCAATTCACGAATTTTGCCGAGCACCGTGTGCTGTCCGCGTTTCTCTTGTTCGGCACGATGCTGTGCATCGCCGCACCCGGAACAATCGGGCCCCTGATCGCGTTGGGCGTTGTGATCGTCAGCGTTGTGAGCGCGCGAACCTCAATCATCGAGGTGGAGGACTCCTGGCGCGATCGGTTCGTCTGGGATCGTCGCGCGGTCGCTGAACTGGAGCACGCGTTCGGAAGAAGTGTCGTCTATCATCCCGATGCAACGCGCTGGTGCAATACCCTTCTCACTTCCCAGTATCCGCCGCAGTTGATCGGCGTACCGGCGGGCATTGGCCTCTCGGTCGTCAGGAAACCTGAACGGATGACGCTCCCCCCGCGCTCGCGATACTTGCTGCTCGATGACACCGTGCGTGCCGCGTTCACCGGGCCGCTCAATCTCGAGACGATCGCCACCCTGCCCTACGGCACCCTCTACGTGAATCGCGATGCTCGATGCGGTCCGGACGCCGCGTCCGCGCCGGTCGCTCGCGACTCCAGTGTGAGCGACGGCAAATAGGATCCGCGCAGCTGGCATCCCGAGAGATTGAGCTCGCGCTACCCGCGGCGGGCGTGGCGTCGAGCGGCTCGAGGCCGCCTTCGAACACCACGTCTACGATCGCTATTCGCATGAGACGCTGGCGATCGGCATTACCTTACGTGGGGTTCAACGATTCTGGTGTCGCGGCTCCACGCACGACAGCCGTCCCGGCGACGTCATCGTCCTGGATCCTGCTGACGTGCACGACGGCCGCTCGGGAGCCCACG
>DATCXH010000072.1:0-8063 GCA_036565925.1 Vicinamibacterales bacterium | reverse complement strand
GTCGTCGAGCACATGGCGTTCAACGGCACGGCCCACTTCAAGCCGGGTGAGCTGGTGTCGTATCTGGAATCGATCGGCGCGCAGTTCGGCGCTCACGTCAACGCCTACACCAGCTTCGACGAGACCGTGTACATGCTCGATGTGCCGACCGAGAAGCCCGGCGTCCTCGAGCGCGGCTTCGAGGCGCTCAGCGACTTCGCCGGCGGACTGACGCTCGACCCGACCGAGATCGATCGCGAGCGCGGTGTCGTGATTGAAGAATGGCGCGGACGCCTGGGCGCCGGGACGCGCATGCAGGAGCCGCAGATGAAGGCGCTGTTCGGTGCCTCGCGCTACATCAACAGACTGCCGATCGGGACACCGGAGATTCTCAAGAGCTTCCCGGCGCAGCGTCTGCGCGACTTCTATCAGAGCCAGTATCGTCCCGATCGCATGGCAGTGATCGTCGTCGGTGATATCGAGGTCGCCGCGGCCGAGGCGCTGGTTCGCAAGAACTTCTCGAGCATGCCGTCGCGACCGGCAGCGACGCGGCCGGTGTACGACATCCCGTCACATCAGGACACCCGCTACGTCTTCACCTCGGACAAGGAAGCGCAGGCATCGTCGGTGACGCTGATGTACAAGCGTCCGCTGACTGAGCTGAAGACGATGGCCGACTATCGACGGTCGTTGGCCGAAAGTCTCGTCTTCCAGATGATCAACTCGCGGTTCGGCGAGATTGCGCGGCAGCCCGACGCGCCCTTCCTGAGTGCGTCAGCTGGCGGCGATACGCTGGGCCGGACCATCGAAGCGTTCTCCGTCTCGGCGCGAGTCAAGGATGGCGGCATCACACGTGGTCTCAGCGCGATCACGCAGGAGATGACCCGTGTGCGGCAGCATGGGTTCGGTGAGGCGGAGCTCGATCGCGCCAAGCGCAGCACGCTGGCGGGCTACGAACGCGCCTACAACGAGCGCGACAAGTCGCAAAGCGGACCGCTCGCCTCTGAGCTGATTCGCCACTACCTGGACTCCGAGGCCGCGCCAGGCATCGTGATCGAAGTGGATCTGGCCCGCAAATTCCTGGCGACATTCAGTACCGCGGAACTCGCGACGCTGGCGCGCGAGATGATTACCGACACCAATCGCGTGGTCATCGCGTCGGCGCCGGAGAAGCCTGGTCTCGCCGCCGTCACTGAACCGATGCTGCGCGACGCGTTGAGTGCGGGACTGACCGCGACCGTCACGCCGTGGCGTGATGAGATGGCCGGTCGTGCGTTGCTCGCCAAGGCACCGACGGGGGGCACGGTGAGCTCCCGCCGGGAAATCCCCGAGATCGGCGTCACCGTCCTGACCCTGTCGAACGGCGTCGAGGTCTGGCTCAAGCCGACGGATTTCAGGAACGATCAGATCATCTTCACATCGTATTCGCGTGGCGGCCTGTCGCTTGCATCACAAGCCGACTACAACAATGCGACGCTCGCCACGTCGCTGGTAAGTCTGGGCGGAGTAGGCGGTTTCACGCCAACCGACCTCGGCAAACTGCTGGCAGGAAAGATCGCCAACGCCTCGCCGTCGGTGTCGAGCACCACGCAAGGCGTCAGCGGATCGAGCACGCCCAGGGATCTCGAGACTGCGCTGCAGTTGGCCTATCTCGAGTTCACCGCACCGAACCAGGATCCAACGGCGTTCGCGCTGCTCAAGCAGCGGCTCGAGGCCAATCTGGCCAATCAGGCACAAAGCCCCGGCGCGGTGTTTTCAGAACGCGTTCGCCGCATCAACACGATGGACCACTACACCGCGCACGCATTGAAGCTCGACGACGTGGCGGGCCTCGACCCAGCCAAGATGATGGACTTCTACAAGCAGCGTTTCGCCAATGCCGCGGACTTCACGTTCTTCTTCGTCGGCGCATTCAAGGTGGACGAGGTCACGCCGCTGCTTGCGACGTATCTTGGCTCGCTGCCATCGCGTGGGACGCGTTCGGCCAACTTCGGCGACATGCGGCTGCAGTTCCCGACAACGATCGTGCGCGAAAAGGTGACCAAAGGTCAGGAGCCGCGCAGCCAGACGATCATTTCGTTCTTCGCCGATACCGGACTCGACGAACTCGAGACCCACCGCGTGCAGGCCGCGACGTCGGTGCTGGAGATGCGCCTGCGGGACATCTTGCGTGAGAAGCTTGGCGGTACGTACTCGGTTGGCGTCGGCTACAGCAACACCTCCCCGCAGCCAGGGTACGGTACGGCGAGCGTGCAGTTCGGCAGTGCGCCGGAGAACGTCGAGAGCCTGACCGCGGAGGTCCTCAAGGAAATCGAGCGGCTACAGAAGGAAGGTCCTTCGGCTGCCGACGTGCAGGCGGTGAAGGAGCAGGAGAAGAACAGCCTGCAGGACGCGCTTCTCCAGAATGGCTACTGGCTCAACTCGCTGCAGACTGCTCACCTGCTGGGACGAGACCCGCGGCGCATCCCGCTGCGACTCGAACGAACCGAATCGCTGTCGCAGCAGAACATTCATGACGCGCTCAAGAAATACTTCCCGCTCCAGCGTCATACGATTGTGTCGCTGATGCCGGAAGCACAGAGTACGAAGTAGAGGCGGGGCTTTAGACCCGCCTGTCGCGAACAATCTCAGGCATTTCCTGTGTAAGGGCGGCCGCCAAACGAGCGTAGAATGGGCGCCGGGAACCAGGTTCGATGGACGAGTCCACATCGATCACGCGCACGGCGACGTTAGCCGGATTCACTGCCGCCGTGGCGACGACGCACGGCGTGCACTTGCGGGATCTGGCGCCGATGACGACCTTGCACGTGCACACCCGCAATTCGCTCTATCGCATCATCGTTTCGGCGGGCGACGCGGTCCTGGTCGAGGGTGGCGAGTTCTTTCCGAGTCTCACCGCCGCGCATTTCAGCGGCGCCAGCGTTGGCGGCAGTTTTCTGAAAGTCGGCTGGATTGGCATCGGTCTGCGCATGGAAATCCTCGTCGACGGCCGCCGCATCGTCACGTCCCCCGTCCGCGATATCTCGACCGCAGGCGCCGGCAGCAGCCGCGTGCACTGACCCCTCAGATATACTCAGGGATTGGCGAGTCCGCCTGAAGGCGGACACTACGAGAGCGTTGTAGTGTCGGCTTCAGCCGGACCGTTCCGGCGGACAACTACACATGCAGTACATCTACACAATGAAAGGTCTCGGGAAGGTTCATCCTCCCGATTCCGTCGTCCTCAAGGACATCTGGCTGTCGTTTCTGCCCGGCGCGAAGATCGGCGTGCTCGGTCTCAACGGTGCGGGCAAGAGCTCACTGCTGAAGATCATGGCTGGGGAAGATACCGAGTTCATCGGCGAAGCGTTCCCGGCCGACGGCATCACCGTGGGCTTTCTTCCGCAGGAGCCGCGCCTCAATCCCAACAAGGACGTGAAGGGGAACGTTGAGGAAGGCGTCGCCGCCACCAAGGCGCTGCTCGATCGGTACGACGAGCTGAACATGAAGCTCGGTGAGGACCTGACGCCCGAGCAGATGGACAAGGTCCTCGAAGAGCAGGGCCGGCTTCAGGACAAGATCGACGCGGTCAACGCCTGGGAGATCGACTCGCAGCTCGAGCTGGCGATGGACGCGTTGCGCTGTCCGCCGGCGGATGCCGACGTGACGACGCTCTCCGGCGGTGAACGTCGTCGCGTTGCGTTGTGCCGACTGCTGCTGACGTCACCGGACCTGTTGCTCCTCGACGAGCCGACGAACCATCTCGACGCCGAGTCGGTCGCCTGGCTCGAACGCTTCCTGACCGAATACAAAGGGACGGTGGTCGCGGTGACGCACGATCGCTACTTCCTGGATAACGCCGCCCAGTGGATCCTCGAGCTCGATCGCGGCTCGGGCATCCCGTGGAAGGGCAATTACTCATCGTGGCTGGAGCAGAAGCAGCAGCGTCTCGCACTCGAAGAGAAGTCGGAGACGAAGCGGCAGAAGACACTGCAGCGCGAGCTCGAATGGATCCGGATGTCACCGCGAGCGCGGCAGTCCAAGGGCAAGGCGCGTCTCAACGCGTACGAGCAGCTGCTCAACGAGGACACCGCGCAGAAGATCGAGCAGGTCGAAATCTACATTCCGCCCGGTCCGCGTCTCGGTGACGTCGTCGTCGAAGCGCGCGGCGTGCGGAAGGCGTACGGCGACCTGCTGTTGATGGACGATCTCGCGTTCACGCTGCCGCGCGGCGGGATCGTCGGCGTGATCGGGCCGAACGGGGCGGGCAAGACGACGCTGTTCCGCATGATCACCGGTCAGGAATCGCCGGATGCCGGCACGCTGCGGCTGGGTGAGACCGTGCAGCCTGGTTACGTCGATCAGAGCCGCGACGCGCTTGCGCCGAACAAGAGCGTGTGGGAAGAGATCACCGGCGGCGAAGACGAGCTGATGGTCGGCAAACGGCCCGTGTCGTCGCGCGCGTACGTCTCGTGGTTCAACTTCAAGGGCGCGCAGCAGCAGCGCAAAGTCGGCACGCTGTCGGGCGGTGAACGCAATCGCGTGCACCTCGCCAAGCTATTACAGCGTGGTTCGAATCTGCTGCTGCTCGACGAGCCAACCAACGATCTCGACGTCGATACGTTGCGTGCGCTCGAAGAGGCGCTGCTCAACTACGCAGGATGTGCCGTGGTGATCAGCCACGACCGGTGGTTCCTCGATCGCATTGCCACACACATGCTGGCATTCGAAGGCGACAGCCGGGTTGTCTGGTTTGAAGGCAACTATCAGGACTACGAGGCCGACCGGAAGCGTCGGCTCGGCGCTGAAGCCGACACGCCTCATCGGATCAAATACAGAAAGTTGACTCGCTGACGTAGCGACGGGGCTTCAGACCCGCGGTGAGTCGTAGAGGCGGGCCTTTAGACCCGCCTGGGAGATCGACATGACTTCAGAACAGGCCAAGGCCGCCGCTGACTTGATGGCGACCGTGTGGGAAAGCGAATTCCCGGCGACCTGCAAGGTGCTTGCCGCCGTGAACAACGACAACCGCGACTACAAGCCCGACGCGAAGTCGCGCACGGCATGGCAGCTCGCCACGCATCTGGCCACAGCCGACATCTGGTTCATGGACAGCATCATCAACGGCTCGTTCGAGTGGAATCAGGATGCCGTGACGAAGCTCGAATCAAGCTTCACGAACGTCGATGACATCGTTGCGTTCTACCAGAAGACGTTTCCCGAAAAGCTGAAGGCGTTGCGCTCGCTGCCAGGCGACAAGCTCACGCCGCCGCTCAGCTTCTTCGGCAATTTCAACTGGCCGGCGGTGCAGTACATCGGCTTTGCCAACAATCACAGCATGCATCATCGCGGTCAGCTGGCCGCGTATCTGCGTGCGATGGGCTCGAAGGTCCCGAACATCTATGGACCGAGCGCCGACGCCGAGGGATAGATCGATTGATGATTGACGATTGGCGAAGGACCGATTGACCGGTTGAGGTCACGTGAAGTCATTCGGTTCGGCACGCGCAATTCGTCAATCTCCCACGTCAATCGTCATCTCATGTTTACCGATCTGCGCGCGTTTCTCGACCAGCTTCGCCGTGACAACGACCTTGTCAGGGTCGAAGTGCCGGTGGACTCTCATCTCGAAGTGGCGGAGATTCATCGCCGTGTGATTGCGGCGGGCGGTCCCGCGCTGCTGTTCACCAACGTCAAAGGTTCTGACTTCAGGCTGGTCACGAATCTGTTCGGCACGGCGCGACGTGCCGAGATGGCCTTCGGCGAACGGCCATTGCGGCTGATTCGACGTATCGTGCACCTCGCCGAGACGTTGCTGCCGCCCACGCCGGGAAAGTTGTGGGACGCGCGCGACATCGGCGGCGAGCTGTTGAAGGTCGGCACCCGCCGAGTGCAGGCCGGACCGGTGATCGATCGTGTGACGAACGACGTTCGTCTCAACCGTCTTCCTGCGCTCACGTGCTGGCCTGAAGATGGCGGGCCGTTCCTTACCCTGCCACTCGTCTACACGACGCATCCCGATCGATCGGGACACCCGCCTTCGCCTGGCTCCGGCGGGGCAAGCAACCTCGGGATGTACCGCATGCAGATCTACGATGCGCGAAGCACCGGGATGCATTGGCAGATCGGGAAAGGCGGTGGCTATCACTATGCGATCGCGGAGGGTCGCGGTCAGGCGCTTCCCGCAACAGTGTTTCTCGGCGGACCGCCATCCCTGATCCTGTCGGCGATCGCGCCATTGCCCGAGAACGTGCCCGAGTTGATGCTGGCCTCCCTCATTGCCGGCCGTCGCCTGTCGCAGGTCCACGGCAGCGGACCGCATCCGCTGTTAGCCGATGCGGAATTCGCGCTCCTAGGCGAGGTACCTCCACTGGCGCGGCGCCCTGAAGGCCCGTTCGGTGATCACTACGGCTACTACTCGCTGCAGCACGACTACCCGGTGTTCCAGGTGCAGCGTATGGCGCATCGACAGGATGCGATTTTTCCGGCGACTGTGGTCGGCAAGCCGCGCCAGGAAGACTTTTTCATCGGCGACCTGCTGCAGGAACTTCTTTCGCCGCTGTTTCCTTTGGTGATGCCGGCGGTCGAGAAGCTCTGGTCGTACGGTGAGACCGGTTATCACTCACTGGCTGCTGCCGTCGTCAAACAGCGCTACAAACGAGAGGCGATGGCCAGCGCGTTCCGGATACTCGGCGAAGGTCAATTGTCGCTCACCAAGTTCCTGCTCGTGACCGACCGCTATGTGGATGTGAAGAACTTCCGCGCGACATTCGAGCACATCCTGGCGCGAACGCACGTCGAGACTGATCTCTACGTCTTTTCGAACCTGTCGATGGATACGCTCGACTACACAGGGCCGACCGTCAACGAAGGATCGAAAGGGGTCTGGCTGGGGGTCGGCGATCCGGTGCGCGAACTGCCGCGTCAATTCAGCGGCACGGCACCCGCCGGTGTCACGGACGTGCGCGTCTACTGCGGTGGGTGTCTCGTCGTGAGTGCGCCGCCGTACTCGACAGAACCAGATGCCCCGATTCGAATCGCGGCGTCCGGCGCATTCACTGGATGGCCCCTGGTCATCCTCTCAGACGATGCGGCGCGGGCGACGCGAAGCGACATGAACTTCCTGTGGACGACGTTTACGCGGTTCGAGCCGGCTGCGGATATTCACGCTGCCGATCGCCGTATCGTTCGCAATCACATCGCCTACACCGGTCCGATCGTCATCGATGCGCGCATGAAGCCGTGGTATCCCAAGGAACTCTCGTGCCGCGACGACATCGCGGCGCTGGTCACGAAGCGCTGGACCGAATATTTCCCGGCCGGTAACATCGCGATGGGCGACTCTGAACGCGCTCATCTCGATTGAAGATGGAGTGTCCGGCTTCAGCCGGACGAGACGGGGAGGTCGTACAAGAGCGGCGGCCTCAACGTTCTTTCAACGAGGCGTTGCCGGCCAGGGCCAGATCGATCCTCTCATCTTCGACGGACTTGTATGATGTTTCGTCGGCTTGCCGATGCCACGGCCCTGGCGCAGTAAGGCAATGAATGGCCTCATGAAACGTGTATGTGTCTTTGCGGGCTCGAGTGCGGGAGTGCGACCGGAATACGTGGCCGCTGCCGCCGACCTCGGAAGGGTGATGGCCGCGCGAAGTGTCGAGCTCGTGTACGGCGGCGCGCGGGTCGGCTTAATGGGCGCTGTTGCCGATGCGGTGCTTGCCAGAGGTGGGCGAGTGACTGGCGTGATTCCGGAAGCGCTGGTCGAGAAAGAAGTGGCCCACAACGGGCTCACCGAACTTCGGGTCGTGACCTCGATGCACCAGCGCAAAGCCGTGATGGCCGATCTGTCGGACGCCTTCATCGCGCTGCCCGGCGGATGGGGCACGCTCGACGAGATGTTCGAGATCCTGACCTGGGCGCAACTCAAACTTCACCGCAAGCCGTGTGGGCTGCTCAACGTCCTGGGATATTTCGATCGACTCCTGGCGTTCCTCGATCACACGATGGAGCAGGGCTTCGTCCGGCGTGAATACGGGTCGCTGCTGGCCGTGTCGGACGGTTCTGAGACGCTTCTCGACGCGTTACAGTCGCACGCACCAGTGGCGGTG
>DATCXH010000978.1:0-2022 GCA_036565925.1 Vicinamibacterales bacterium | reverse complement strand
TTCGAACCGGCGACCGTCAGGTCGTGGCGAGCCTTGTGCGGTATCCGGCGCGAGTGTCCGTGCGACAGCGGCCTTTCCCGATTTACGTCAAGGATCGGGATGCGCTCGAGCAGATGTACGACATGGTGTTCACTCCCCACGGCCGGCGAATATCTGGTGGAAGTCGTTCGTCGCGCGCCGTACTGCGATCCTCCGGTTATCAGCCACGTGGTGTCGCTGTCACTGAACGGTCCACGTTAAGGAATTTTCACGAATTTTGCGCGCAGCGCCTTGCGGTCTACCTCTGACCCGCGCAGGTAAACCGCGGCAATGCGCCGCGTGTTGGTGATGTCGTCGAGCGGGTTGGCGTCGAGCACGACGAAGGCGGCTTCCTTCCTCGCAGCCACGAGACCCAGACGATCGAGCCTGAGGATGCGGGCGTTGGTACTCGTCGCGGCGACAAGCGCTTCCATGGCTGTCATGCCGCACTGCGTATACGCCGCGATCTGCTCGTGCGCGCCGAAGCCGTCCCCAGTGCCATCGGTACCGACGCCGATCGCCATCCCGGCATCGTGAATCTTCCGCAGGTTCCGGCAGTGCAGATCGAACAGCGCGTCAGGTGGATTGCCTTTCGCCTGCCGATCGTCGAGCTCGGTGCGCATCCGTGCGATCTGATTCGCGGGCAGTGTCTCGGCGAGCGCCTCGACAGAATTCCTGGTCGAGGGCACTGGCATGTTCGGGCCCGTCCACACCTTCGGATTCGCCTTCACCAGCGCGAGGTACTCCTCATCGACGTCGCGGTCGCGCACTTCGTGAACGAATCCATCGATACCGACCTTGAAGAGCTGTTTGGCATCGGCCAATGCGGACGTGCGGCTCAAGTGCGCCAGCACCTCCATGCCATTGGCGTGCGCCTCCGCGATGATGGCGCGATACACGCTCGGCTGAATCTTCGGCACGGTGCCATTCCGATCGTCCACCCAGATCTTCACGAAGTGGACGCCGCGCGCGTGCAGCTCGCGCACGCGCTGCTTGCCCTCAGCCTCGTTTCGCGCACCAGATGGAATGCCCAGACGAGGCTCGCCTGGAGGACCTGCAATGGGACTGGCAGCGATCCCTTTGCCGACGGTGAGAAAGCGCGCCGCGCCCGGCAGCACGGCATCGCGAAGATCGTAGGCGAGCTCCTGATCGGCCTCGAGCCCCATGCTCAACGCCGCGCCGATGCCGTAGTACGCGTACCGTTCGAGCTGGTCGATCAGATTCTCGCGCGTGTAGTTGGCTTTGCTGTTGCCGCCGTCGTGCTCGTTGATCAGGCCGATGTGGTTGTGGCCGTCGATCAGCGCAGGGATCACCGTCTTCCCTGTGAGATCGACGCGTCTTGTTCCAGATGGGACCTGCCGTTCCCCTTTTCTACCAACCCACGTGAACGTCTCACCATCAACGAGGAACGCGGAGTTCTCGATCGGCGCGGTGCCGTCGCCGGCGATCAGTCGCGCACCTTCGAACAACGTCGTTCGCGCATCGCCGCGTTGGAGTCCCTCGAGTCCGGCACCGAACAGGACGAGGGCGCACGCCAGCATGCATCGGAAGAGTGAGAGCCTGCGTGTCACCATACGCGTGAGCATACCTCCATCAGCGCGCATTTCACGCTGTCTGCGCCGTCGTAACGCTCCGCTGCGCTCCCACGCTAGAATGCGCAGGAAGGATTCCGCTATGACTGTCTCGCTGTTAATGCGCCGACGCACTGCAGCTGTCGTGATCTCGCTCGTGGCGCTCGTCCTTCCCGCGCGAGCCGACGTGCAAGAGAAAACGATCACCGTGGGTCGCTTGACGGTTCACTACAAAGTGGTTCTGCCGAATGGCTACGACCCCGTCAAGACATATCCGGGGATCATCGCGCTTGGCGGCGGCCCGCAGACGATGAACACCGTCGATGGGGTGCTGAACAGGAACCTCAGGGTCGAAGCGGAGAAGCGCGGATACATCGTCGTGGCGCCAGCCGCGCCGGACGGTCAACTGTTCTTCGAAGGCGGCGACCGCATC
>DATCXH010000487.1:0-3027 GCA_036565925.1 Vicinamibacterales bacterium | reverse complement strand
CGCCGACACGAGCGCTTCGGCAAGATTGGGAGCGAGTTCGGTCGCGCGACGCGCATGCGCCCGCGCTTGCACCAGGGCGTCCGCCGCGCCGATCTGCTCGTTCAAGGCCTGGACGAACAGCGTATCCGCGATTCCGCAGTGCGCGAGTGCGTATTTCGGATCGACAGCGAGTGCGCGACGGTAATGATCGAGACTCTGTGCGAGCGACGCGGCGGTGCGCTGATTCCAGAAGTGGCGCCCTCTTATGTACTCGATGTGGGCCGCTGGTTCAGGCGAGGGGGTTTGTTTCGGCGTCACCAAATCGACAAGCTGGATGTCGAGTGCAACAGCAATGCTGCGACAGATCTCGTCCTGGACCGCGAACACGTCACTTAACTGGCGTTCGTAACGGTCCGACCAGCGAACGCGGCAGTCGCTGACATCGGTGAGCTGCACGGTGACGCGGATCTGATCTCCGGCCGATCGGACGGAGCCTTCAACGACGTACCCCACACCGAGGTTTGCGGCAATACGTTTCACATCGCCACCCTTCCCTCGGTATTGGAAAGCCGAGGTCCGGGCGATGACTCTCAGCCCTGGATTGCAACTGAGTTGATGGATTAACTCCTCTGTCAGCCCGTCGGCGAACGATTCATCGTCCTGCTGCGTACCAAGATTGACGAAGGGCAGCACGACGAGAGCCGCACCGGATGGGCGAGGAGCGGTCGGTTCGATCGCTGTGATCGTCGGCACGTAAGTGCCCTTGAGCATCTGAATGCGAATGGGATCGTCGCGTCCCTCGAGGGCGTAATACGCGTCCAGCCGGGCGCGCAGCCGATTCGCGTCGACGCGAACGATCGGATCGATCTTTGGATCGAACGAAGAATCTCGGCCGCACACGTCCAACGCGATCGAGTACTCCTTGATCGCATCCTGCTCACCGCTCAGCGTCTTCTCGACGACAAACCGCAAAAACGCGCGGAGTCGTTCGGCCTTTGCAAACGATTGACTATGCGCGATGCGATCGAGATGGTCGCGCACGACGGCTGACGGTGGAGCGTTCAAGGGTTGGGTCACGTCTGTGCAAGCCATCTTGCAGTCTGTGCAGTGACCCGTCAAGGAAGCGGCATTGTGCCTGGATTGCGGTGAGGGCGCGCGTCGCCATGGCACTTCGATTCCTCGATCCGAGAGATGGAGCTGACCGGAGCGGGACTCGTTCTCGGACTGATCGGGGCCGCGTTGTTTACCCGGGTGATGGCCGGCCTCCTGTTCGGCGTCAGTGCAACGGATGCGGCAACGTTCACGGTTGTGCCGCTGGTTCTGCTCGCAATCGGTCTCTTCGCCAGTTATCTCCCGGCGCGACGCGCGACGCTGGTGGATCCCGTAGTTGCGCTACGAGAAGAGTGATGAATCGCTCGATCTATCGGTTTTGAAACCAGTTCGCGAGGCGAACGAGCGCGCGAGTGAGCCCACGCGAGCGGAGTGGGGCTTGCGGGGCCCGCGAGCGAGCGTGTCGACGAGTCCGAGGGGCGAAGCCCCTCGGAGTGATTAGTGATTAATTCGTTCGCACGCTGCGCAACAGCCGTTGCAGTTCCTCGACGACCTTTGCGCGGCCGGGATCGGCCGCAAGGTTTCGCAGTTCCGCTGGGTCGGCGCTCTCGTCGTACAACTCAGCGCCGCGTTTGCCGTCATCCCACTCGGTGTAGCGCCACTGCTCCGTTCGAACGGTGTAGCCCATGAAGAATCCGTTCGTGGCATCCCCACGACGCACTTGCGTGATCGCAGGATGGTCCCAGGCGGCCTTCGGATCGCGGAGCAGCGGCGTCAGCGATCGGCCGTGCAAGCCTGCAGGAGGAGTCACGCCGGCGAGATCCGCAAGGGTTGGGTACAAATCGACGAATTCGACGATTCGTTGAGACGACTGCCCTTTCGCGCTCACGCCAGGGGCCGCGATCATCAGCGGAGCTCGGGCGGAGCGTTCGAACAGCATCTGCTTCATCCACTGGCCGCGTTCGCCGAGAAGATAGCCGTGATCGCTGATAAAGATCACGATGGTGTTCTCACTGAGGCCGAGACGATCCAGCGCGTCGAGCACACGACCCACGTTTGCATCGAGAAAGCTGATCGACGCGTAATACGCCTGGATTGTCTGTCGCACGCCGTCCTCGCTCACGTCCCAGTTTGGCGGCGTCGTGAACCACGCGGGAACCGGCACTTTCGCGACATCATCCGGCAACCACTTCGGCGCCGCGATCCGGTCGAGCGGATACATGTCGAAATATTTCCGCGGCGCAATGAATGGACAATGAGGACGGTAGAAACCGGCGCCGATGAAGAAGGGGCGATCTTTGTTCTTCTCCAGCAGCGCGATGGTCTCGGCCGCGACCTTGCCGTCGGTATGTTCTTCGTCGGGCGCTGGCGATGCGTAGTACGCGAGCGCGCTGCCGAGTCCGCGCTTCGGCGTCAGATTCGTCAGCGTCGTCTCCTCGTCCTTGTCAATCCCGCGCGGATTGACGACCTGATCCCACGACGCAGAATCGTCGAGCCCGCTCGTGCCGATGTCTCCGGGGTTTCCGTAGTGATAAATCTTGCCGACACGAGCTGCGACGTATCCGTTCCGTTTGAACATCTGCGGAAGCGTCACGGCGTCGGGCAGGATGGTACGGAAATTCGTCTGCAGCTCGTAGATGCGCGTCTTGTCCGGGCGAAACCCTGTCAAAAGCGACACGCGACTCGGGCTGCACAACGGAAACTGCGTGTATGCGCGGTCGAATCTCACCCCACGCGCTGCCAAACGATCGAGATTGGGGGTCTTCACCATCGGATGCCCGAACGTTCCCATATCGTCGTTGAGATCGTCGGCCATGATGAGCAGCACATTCGGCCGCCGCGGTGACGGCTGCTGGGCAGCGGCTGGAAAGGCTGTTAACAGCAATACCGTCAGAGACGAAGTGATGCCAAGAGCTTGGGCGGCGGAGCCATACACGCTACGAGCATTCCTGCGTGCCTTCATAAGTCCTCTATTTCTTGACTGGAGCGTCGGCTGGA
>DATCXH010000098.1:0-4395 GCA_036565925.1 Vicinamibacterales bacterium | reverse complement strand
CGTGTGGCCGCCGACACGCGCGCCAAAGTTCGTGGCGAGGTCGAGCGCTCGATCGCGGAAGTGAATGCGCTGATTACCCAGGTCAACGCGTGGATCGCGAGTCCGGCGGCCGCGCGCACGCCACGCGCTCGCCGCACCGCGCAGCAGGTGGTCACCACGAGTACCGCGGATGTGCAAAAAGCGGGCTCAGCGATGCAGGCAGAAGATTACGCGGGTGCGCAGAACGTCTTGACCGCGACGAAAGAGCGACTGCAGAAAGTAATGCCAACGGCGGCGAACACCGCCGCCGCCCAATCTACACGACGCCGGAAGTAGGCCGGATCAGGAACTGATCCCTCGTGATCAGAAAACGATCCACTCGCCTTCCATGACGATCTCGGCCCAGCCGGTCAGATAAACGCCGTCGTCACGCCACTCGACTCGCTGCGTGCCACCGGGCGCGATGACATCAAGCTCACGAGCCGCGCCGCCGTGTGCCGCTGCAGCCACCGCTGATGCCGACGAACCCGTTCCGGAGGAGGTCGTCGGTCCAACGCCACGCTCCCACACCAGGATCCTCACGCGATCCGGCGCTTCGACCTGGGCAAACTCGACGTTCGTCCCCGCGGGGAACATGGAGTGTGTCGAGAGCAGAGGACCGATTCGGTGAAACCGTTCGACGTCAGGCAGTGGACCGAGCACGATGCACTGTGGATTGCCGATGCGGAGTACGCTGGCCCGAATCGATTCTCCGGCGACCGCGATGTTCTCCTCGCGCAGATCCTCCGGCGCACCCATCGCGGCCCTGAACGTGTAGCGCTCCCCTTCGCGACGGGTCAGTTCGAGCCGCTTCGCACCGGCCTCCGTATCGACTACGACCGCCGCCCCGGCGGTCAGACGCTGTCCGCGCGCAACCAGCGCGGCGAGACAACGCAGACCGTTACCGGATAATTCCGATGCGCTGCCGTCGGCGTTCAGCAGTTGCATGGTGGCACCGCCCGGTCGAAGCTCGTACACGATCAGCCCGTCCCCTCCGACACCATGATGGCGATGGCACATGCGTCGGGCGAGATCCGGCAGATGGCTGCGTTGACCGCCGTCGGCCACATCGCCCCTGGGCACGAACAGAAAGTCGTTCCCGTAGGCGTGAGCTTTGGTCACTCGTACGGGCATCAGGGCAGTGTGAACGCGTTGAAGACGTAGGTAAACCCGGCCGCGAAGCCGATGCTGGGGTCTCGCGACGTCACGCCAAGGAGAACGGCGAGATCGCCGCGCCACCCGCCCACGGTGTAGCGCGCGCCGACACGTACCTGACCGCGCGATCCTGTGCCCGGCGGCGCCACGCCTTCTGCCGTGTCGATCTGGCCGTTGATCTCACCGACGATCTCGGCCGCCTGGGTGAGCGCCCGGGCCAGTGAGAAACCGTACGTCAAGACGTCGTTCTGGCGGTCACCTCGGGTCGGGTCACCGAGAATCCCCAGACCCAGATTGCCCACAACTCGAATCGATTGCACGGTCTTGGCGCCGAGCACCGAGGCCAAGAAGTCCGTCGTGTCGAGGCCCAGTCCACTTTCGTTCGACGCATTCGGGAGCTTCGTCGCGAATCGAAATCCAAAAGCGGGGCGCCTCGCCTTCTCCGATAGCAGACGCACCTTCATCCCCATAGACCAGTCCTCGACGTCGGATGTCGAATCGCCTGTCGCTGTCACCGTAGCCGACAGAGGTGCGAGGTTGCGCTCGCTGATCGACAGCCGGTTATAGAAACCGCCGTCGATCTGCACTTCCGCGATCGAGCTGACGCCGACGCTGATGCCGACGAGCGGGATGCGCAGCAGGTTGCCCTCGAGACCCGAGGCCGGATAGCTGATGTCCTTGCCGTAGTCGAAGCCGAACTCGGTGAGGAGCCGGCCCGCGCCGATCGTCTCGGGATCTTCGGTGACGAGCGGGCGCTGCTGGGCAGACGCCGAGAATGGAAGCAGCAGGAGGGCTGCTGCGATCAGTAGCCGTTGATTCATCAGAATTGCCGTTTGCTGTCCACGAGCACGGTGACCGGCCCGTCGTTCACCAGTTCAACGTGCATCATGGCCTGGAATTCGCCGGTCGACACCGGCACTTGTGCCGCTCGCAATTCTCTCACGACCGCTTCGTAGAGATTTCGGGCATCAGCCGGAGGCGCGGCATCATCGAACGACGGCCGTCGTCCTTTGCGCACGTCACCGTACAGCGTGAATTGCGAGACGAGCAGCACTGCCCCGCCAATGTCGATGACCGACCGATCCATCGGCTTGCCTTCATCGTTCTCGAAGACGCGCAGGTCGCGGATCTTTCCGGCGATGTACTGCACATCGGTGTGCGAGTCGCCCTTGCCGACGCCGAGCAGCACGAGTAGTCCTCGCTCGATCTCGCCGGTCACGCGATCGCCGACGCGCACGCGCGCCGAGGTTACACGCTGAATGACAGCGCGCATCGCTTGGTGGTTATGACTGGATTTGAATGAGCTGACCCGCGGTCGCCTCGGCGAGCCGAAGTGCGGCGCTGTCGCGGAGCTCTCCGCTCGGGTTGAGGCGCGTGTCGAGCAGGTGACGCGGCATCACGTTGCCGAGCGCCTTCAGCATCGACTGCTTGACGCCGGGGTGCTCGACTTCGAGATCCATGATCAGTCGCTTGACGCGCTGGCGTTGCAGGCTGAGATCGCCACATGCAGGACAGCAGCATCCAATGATCGGGAGCTCGACTTCCTTGCAATAGAGACGTGCCTCGTCCTCCCCCACATAGGCGAACGGACGGATGACGACGTGCTCGGCGTTGTCGGAGACGAGGCGTGCGGGCATCGCCTTGAGAGCGCCGGCAAAGAACAGGTTCAGCAGCAACGTTTCGATGAAGTCATCGAGGTGATGGCCCAGAGCGATCTTCGTCGCGCCAACATCAGTAGCGATGCGGTAAAGGACACCGCGTCGCAGTCGCGCGCACAGCGAGCAGGGTGTCGCGCCCGAGTCGAGGATGTCGTCCATCACCTCGCCAATGGAGGTGTGCTCGATGCGGTACTCCCAGCCACGCTCTTCGCAGGTCTTCGCAATGACGCCGTGCTTGAAATCCTTGTAGCCCGAATCCACGTTGACCGCGATGAGCGAGAACGAGATCGGCGCACGTTTCCGCAGGTTGTCGAGCGTCTGCATGAGCGCCCAACTGTCTTTGCCACCGGAGAGACCGACCATGATGCGGTCGCCGTCTTCGATCAGATTGAAGTCGGTGATCGCCTTGGTGGTCTTCTTGGCGATGCGGGCCTCGAGGGAGCTTCGATACGACATCGTCTATAAGTCTACCGGCTTTGGGCTCTAGGCTTTGGGCTTCAGGCTTTAGGCTCTAACCTGGGGTTTGCCTGCGAACTCGCCGCTCATCGTTTCGCTGATCTCGCGGACGCAAATATCGCAGATACGAACTCGTCGGCCACGAGCGACCATCTTCTCGAATTGATCGGGACGACGGTCGCAGAAGCTGCATTCCAGACCCTTCCACACAGCCCGGACGTACCGGTCACCTGCCGCTGCGTCACGCGTACGCGCCGCCACCTGCGCGACACACCTGGGTAATGGCGTTCCGCAGAACCTTTGGCCTCGCGCATGGACGGATAACCAAACATCGCACGGACGTTCCATGCCTGGCTGCAGTAGGCGACGAACGTGTCTCCGCCCGAGCGTGTCACAGCGAGTCGAGCGACTCGTCCCAGCAGCTTACCACCGGCGAATATGCTGCCGCGGCCCGCGTACGGAATCGAAGCGTCGAGAATGGCGTAAGCGATCAGTCGTGTCCCCGCAAGCGCGGGCGGCGGTGTCGACGATTTACTCGAGGACTTCGGCAACTTCATACAGTCGTGGCGTGGGCGTCGCCGGATCAATAGCCTCGCGCATCAGACGCCGCAGCTTGACGAGATCGGACACGACTCGGAACGTACGCGACAACCCATACTTGGACTGGCCGAAACGTCGCGGGCGGTGATTGACCACGACCTCCGTCACGCGATCGCCAAGCTGGCTGGCCAGTTGCGGCAGATACCGGTGCATGCCCGGTGTGAGCTTCAATGGCTTCACCACTTCAGCCCGGAAGATCTTCAGCGAGCAGCCGACGTCGTGCACGTTGACGCCACTGACCAGACCTATGAGCCGGCTGGCAATCAGTGAGGGCACCGAGCGCGTGAGGAAGTCGTCTTTACGATCCTTGCGCCAGCCGCATACCACGTCGTAGTTACGAGCGATCTGCAGCAGTCTGGGAATATCCGCCGGATCGTTCTGCAGGTCGCCGTCGAAGGTCACGATGAATTGACCGCCGGCATAGGCGAACCCAGCGGCAAATGCTGCCGTCTGGCCGAAGTTCCGCGCGAAGCGCACGACGCGTACGTGCGGATCGCTCGACTGGATA
>DATCXH010000108.1:0-4312 GCA_036565925.1 Vicinamibacterales bacterium | reverse complement strand
CCAGCCGCCATCAGGCTGCTTCGTCGCTTGTTCGCTCTCTCCACCGGCACGGCAGGATTATGCCCAGCAACTGTGTGACACCAACTGAAAAAGTGAACTTCAGCCCCCGGTCGGACGATCCGCGGGTCCGCCGCGCTGATTTCACTCTTTCGGGTTCGACTCCTTGAGGATTTCCATGTTATACGCACCGCACCGACGCTGTTCATTCTGCAGCGAGGTAGTTCGTTCGCGCCCCGAACGATTGTTTGCATTGATGTCACGTTGTCGTCAGGAGGATCCATGTGAGGGCGATTCGACTGTTTGCTCTCCAGCTGACCCTTGTCGCGCTCGCAACACCCGTCCTACCGACGGCGGCGGGCGCGCAGACGGGCTTGGCCTCGATTACGGGCATTGTGTCCGATGAATCCGGCGCCGCCGTGCCGGGCCTCACCGTCACCGCGACGAACCAGGCCACCAACATCCGCTACACCGGCGTGACGAACGAGGCTGGGAACTACATCATCACGGGCGTCCCGATTGGCACTTACGTGATCGCCACGGAGCTGCAAGGCTTCAAGAGCGTCCAGTCGACGGTGACGCTGTCGGCCGCGCAAGCGGCGCGCGTCGACTTCAGGTTGGCGCTGGGGGGACTCGAAGAGCGCATCGAGGTCCTCTCGACGACGGTCCTGCTGCAGACGGAGAACGCAGTCGTTGGCATGATTGTCGAGCGGAAGCAGGTCGAGGCGCTGCCGCTCCAGGGACGGAACCTGGCGGCAGTCTCGCTCTACACCCCGGGCGCGGTTTCGACTGAGCCGAACGAGTTCGACACCCTCAGGGGCGAATTCGGCCGGCCGGCGGTGAACGGCCAACGCCAGCAGGGCAACAACTTCACGGTCGACGGCATCGACAGCAACGAAGCGCTCAATAACCTCATCTCCTACCAGCCGAATCCCGACGCCGTGGAACAGGTGAGCGTCGAATCGAACAACTACTCCGCCGAGCTCGGGAACGTGGCCGGCGCGATCGTCAACATGGTGATCAAATCGGGGACGAACCGGTACCGCGGGAACGGGTTCTACTACTGGCGCGACAACAGGCTCGCGGCGACGCCCTGGGCCACCAACCGCGCGGGCGGCGCGAAGGCGAAGTTCTCGCGTGACGTCTTCGGCGGCACATTTGGCGGACCGCTGCTGCGCAATCGGCTGTTCTTCTTCGGGGACTACCAGGGCGGACGCCAGGACTCGCCTCCCACGGACTCCTTCGCGACCGTCGTGCCCGATGAGTGGCGGCGAGGCGATCTCAGCAGCCTGCTCTCGAGGGGCATTGTCCTCCGCGACCCGTTGACCGGACAGCCGTTCCCGAACAACCAGATCCCGGTCACCCGGTTCAGCAATTTTGCGCGCAACCTGTTTGCCGACGAATCGCTGTATCCGCGAGCGAATGTCGCCCGTCCACTCAGCGACTTTCGACAAAACTACAAGGGCGTGACCGGAAACGAGCAGCAGGTGGACCAGTTCGACGTGAAGGTCGATTGGAATGCGTCGGCCCAGGACAAGTTGTACGTGCGGTATTCGCGCCAGGCATTCGACTCGGCGCCCTTGGCGACGGTGATGCCGCTGTCATTCGCCTCGGCCGCGAACAATCCCTTCTGGGGCATGGCGGTTAACTGGAACCGCATCTTCGGCAAGTCGGTGGTCAACGACCTGCTCGTCGGCGTCAACGACTCCTCACGCCTCAGCGACCCGATCGATCTGCTCGGCCTCGGCAAGTTGAACAACGAGCTGGGGATCCCGGGCGACCAGGTCGTGCGCGGCCTGACCAGCATTCGCTGGGGCAACGACCTCACCGAGATCGGCAGTGCCGAGACGGGCACCAACAACGTCAACCTCGTGTATCAAGTCAACGAGCGGCTGACGTGGCTGATCGGCCGCCACACGCTCAAGTTCGGCGGCTCGTGGAACTACTACCAAAGCGAGTCGCATTACCCGGGCAGCAACGGCCGGAACGGCTTCATCGCGTTCAACGCGTTCAATTTCACGGGCGCGCCGTTTGCCGATTTTCTGCTGGATCAGGTGTCGCAGAAAGGCCGAGGCTCCGCGACCGATCCTTGGACGCACCTGCAGCACCGGACGAGCATTTATGCGGCCGACGACTTCAAGATCGTCGACACGCTGACGCTGAACCTCGGCATGCGGTGGGCCTATACCTCGCCCTTCGTCGAGAAAGACGACCGCCAGGCCAACTTCGATCTGTCGACCGGGCAGATTCAACTTGCCGGGCAGAACGGCAACAGCCGCGCGCTGTACAAGCCGTTCTACAACGGATGGGAACCGCGCATCGGCCTGGCCTATCGCATGAACGAACGATGGGTCTTCCGCGGCGGATATGGCGTCGCGCAGTTCATGGAAGGCACTGGCGCCAACCTGCGGCTCCCGCTCAACCCGCCGTTCTTCTTCGAGTCGGAAGTGCGGTACGACGCGACGAGCGGGCCCGGCACCATCGCCACTGGCTTCGAGGGGCTGCAGGCGCTCGACGCGATATCGGGCCAGCTCCGTGCGTGGGATCCCGAGCTGCGGCCGCAGTTCACGCAGCAGTGGAACGTGTTCGCCGAATATCTGATCGGACAGCGATCCTCGATCAACGTCGGGTACGTGGGGAACAAGTCCACGCAGCTCGTGACGCCGATCGACGGCAATCAGCCGCTGCCCGGCACGGGCGACCCGAGCACCTGGTTGCCGGTGCAGCAGCGTCGCCCGCTGTACCAGTTCAATCCGTTGATTACGTCCATCAGCACGACGGCGTCGCGGGGGCGGAGCGATTACCACGCGCTGCAATCGACGTTCAAGCAGCGCCTATGGTATGGGCTGGATTTCGTCGCCAATTACACCTTGGGCAAGGCGATGGCCAACAACTCAGGGTACTTCGGCAACGTGGGCGTGGCGGACGAGGGCGCGTATCCGATGAACAGCTATGACATCGAAGCCAACTACGGCCCGGCGAACTATGACGCGCGGCACGTCTTTTCGATGGCCGGCAGTTACGAGGTGCCATTCGGCAGAGGGCAGCGGTTTGGCGCCGACTCGCACCGTGCGGTCGACGCGATCGCGGGCGGCTGGTCGGTGAGCTTCGCAGTGACGGCGCATAGTGGGTTCCCGATCACGGTGACCGACGGCGCGAACCCCTCGCTCCAGGCCTCGCGGTCCCCCGAGCGCCCCAATCGGATCGGCAACGGTGCGGTCGAAAACCCGACGCTCGAACGCTGGATCGATCGAGCGGCGTTCGTCTCCGCGCCTCTGGGGCAGTTCGGCAATGCAGGCGTCGGCATCTTGCGCGCTCCCGGCTACCAGAACGTCGATCTGTCTGTAAGCAAGCGCTTCGAGACGTTCGGTCAGCACTACATTCTGTTCCGCGGCGAAGTCTTCAACGCGTTCAACCACCCGAACTTCGGTCCGCCGCAGGCCAACATCCAGAGCACCGCCTTCGGCACGATCACAAGCACCGTAGGCAACGCGCGCATCGTGCAGCTGGTCGCGAAGTATTACTTCTAGCGAATCCAGGTGCACGCCCTTGAGGGGTGACATCGTCGCAGACAAGCACGCGAACACATCAGGCGAATAGACGTCATGCCGAGAAACTCGAGTCCCGCACGTGCTGGCTCGCGGTCCATTGTTTCCCCCGCACTGCTGCCGCTGTGCCTGTTCTTCGCCACGGGGGTCTGCCTGGAGCAGACCCGCGCCGCGGACATCAGGAAAGGTCCGGACTGGATCCGCGTGACGGACCAGGCGCCCTGGCAGGCGCGGGATTCGCAGGCGGAATATGTCCACGACGGCCACATGTGGATCCTGGGTGGCTGGATCTCCTACAAACAGCCCAACCTGCTCGATGTGTGGAAATCGACGGACGGCAGGAACTGGACCCGCACGCTCGAGGCGGGGCCCTGGGTGCAGACCGACCTGCCGGTCTCACTGGTCTTCCAAAACAGAATGTGGCTGATGGGCGGGCGAAAGGTGCCGGGCACCGAGTGCAGCAACAAGGTCTGGTCGTCCACGGACGGAGTCGAGTGGACGCTGGTCACGGCCAGCGCGGGCTGGAGCGCGCGCCTGGCGCCGGGCTTCGCCGTCTTCAGGGACCGGATGTGGGTTCTCGGCGGCACCGGGGACTTCTATCAGAACAATGACGCGACAATGCTCAACGACGTCTGGTCCTCGGCGGACGCGATTGGGAAAGTGTAATTGTGTGCCAAAGCGTGTAGGACAACCGCTTGGCAAGTTCTTGGCGCCGGCGTGGAAGCGAGTCGTCACGCTTCACCGGTTTCCATAGGCGGTCGTTCGAA
>DATCXH010001174.1:0-2615 GCA_036565925.1 Vicinamibacterales bacterium | reverse complement strand
CAGGAGATCATGGAGCTGTTCAAGCAGCTGAACGATCAAGGCACGACCATCGTGCAGGTCACGCACTCGGAGAGCAACGCGGCATACGGGAGCCGCATCATCAAGCTGCGCGACGGGTACATCGATCAGAACTGACCTGAGTTCAGCTCGTACCGAATGATGGAATCGCTGCTGCGCGACTTCCGCATTGCCATTCGCGGGCTGACCCGCAATCACGGGTTCACCGCGGTCGCCCTCATCACGCTGGCGCTTGGCATCGGTGCCACGACGACGGTCTTCACCGTCGTGTACGGCGTGTTGCTCCGTCCGCTGCCGTTTCGGGGTGCTGATCGTCTCGTCCAAATCGTTGAACCATGTCGAACGTGAACACGAACCGAGAACAGCCGAACCGAGAAGCGTGAATTGAAGGGGTAACCATCGCGTGTCCACACCGTCCACTCGCCTCCTGATTGCCGACGATCAGCGTGACGTGCTCGAAGCGCTGCGCCTGCTGCTCAAGGCTGAGGGCTATCAGATCGATGCCGTCGAATCGCCGGCTGCCGTACTCAAGGCGCTCGAGCAACGCGACTACGACGTCGTCATCATCGACCTCAATTACGCGCGCGACACCACGTCAGGCCAGGAGGGCCTCGAGCTGCTGACGAAGATTCACGGCGCCGACGAGATGCTGCCGGTGGTCGTCATGACGGCATGGGGCTCGGTCAATGTCGCGGTCGAGGCGATGCGCCGCGGCGCACGCGACTTCGTGGAAAAGCCGTGGGACAACGAGCGCCTCAAGGCGATTGTCCGCACGCAGGCGGAACTCGGCCGCGCGCTCAGACGCGCGACTCGACTCGAGGCCCAATCCCGGACAACGCAGAACGATGGCGGACCGCTGCTGATCGCGGATTCAGCAGCGATGCATCCGGTGTTGCAGATCATTGCGCGTGTGGGTCCGTCGGACGCCAATGTGCTGATCACCGGCGAGAACGGCACGGGCAAAGGCGTCGTCGCACAGGCGCTGCATGCCGTGTCGCCACGTGCCAACCGGCCAATGGTAACGATCAATGCCGGCGGCGTCTCAGAGGGCGTCTTCGAGAGCGAGCTCTTCGGCCACGTGAAGGGTGCGTTCACCGATGCCAAGCAGGATCGCGTCGGACGCTTCGAGCTGGCCGATGGCAGCACGTTGTTTCTCGACGAGATTGCCAACGTGCCGCTCAGTCAACAGCAGAAACTGCTGCGCGTGCTCGAAACCGGAGAATTCGAGCGACTAGGGTCATCCCGGACCCGGAAGGCCGACGTGCGGTTGATTTCGGCGACCAATGCCGACCTCAACGCCGAGGTCGCGGCCGGGCGATTTCGACAGGATCTGTTGTTCCGTCTGAATACGATCGAAATCCGGCTCCCCGCGCTGCGTGAACGTCGAGACGACATTCCGCGGATCGCCAAGCACTTTCTCGGGCAACACGCGCAGCGCTATCGCAAGGCGATGACGGGCTTCGATCCGGCGGCGCTGCAGGCGCTCATCGATCACCCGTGGCCCGGCAACGTCCGCGAACTCGATCACGCCGTCGAACGAGCCGTACTGATGGCGCAAGGCAATGTCATTCATCTCGGCGATCTCGGTCTTCGCCAGACCGGCGGCGGCGACGCAACGGCGCGTCTCGAGGAGATGAGCCTCGAAGATGTCGAAGGCTTCCTGATCCGTAAGGCGATGGCGCGCTATGGCAACGTGAGCCACGCGGCGAAGGCACTCGGGCTGAGCCGCTCCGCGCTCTATCGTCGTCTCGAACGTTACCGGCCCGCCTAATCAATGTGGACCTACGACCGGAAGGTCACGCTGCTCGCGCTCGCGGCGGGACTGCCGGCGGTCGTCGCGTCGTTCATACTGCTGTGGGTCGGCGACTATCCATGGCTGATCCGGGTCACCCTCGCGACGATTCTGTTCGGCCTCTGGCTGGGTGTCACCGTTGCACTCCGCGACCGAATCATCAGGCCGCTGCAGACCGTGTCGAATCTGCTCGCCGCACTTCGCGAAGATGACTTCTCGATCCGCGCCCGCGGCGCGATGGCCAACGACGCGCTCGGGCAAGTGATGCTCGAAGTCAACACGCTCGCCGAAACGCTGCGCAGTCAACGCCTCGGCGCACAGGAAGCGACCGTGCTGCTGCGCGCCGTAATGGCTGAGATCGACGTCGCCATCTTTGCGTTCGACAGCGACAAGCGGCTGGTTCTCGTGAATCGGTATGGTGAACGGCTCCTCGCACGCGAAGGCGGCGACCTCATCGGGCAGATCGCCGACGATCTCGGGTTGGCGCACGTCCTTGGAAGTCCGTCGACGATTCAGGATCTCAGCTTTCCTGGCGGCGTCGGTCGTTGGGAGATCCGGCGCACGAAGTTCTGGCAAGGCGGCTCGCCGCACGAACTGGTCGCACTGTCCGACCTCTCGCAACCCCTGCGCGAGCAGGAGCGGCAGGCGTGGCGACGACTGATTCGCGTCATCGGTCACGAGTTGAACAATTCGCTCGCTCCGATCAAGTCGATCGCCGGCAGCCTCGAGTCGCTGCTCAGCAACGAGCGTCCGCCCGACGATTGGCGCGACGACATGCGCAGTGGTCTCGCGGTGATCGGCTCCC
>DATCXH010001172.1:0-4213 GCA_036565925.1 Vicinamibacterales bacterium | reverse complement strand
GGCGGTTCGGCACGAACGTCGCCCGAGCCTGCACGTGCACTGCCAGCTCCTCGCGTTTCGTGCCGGCGACCTCGCCCTCCACGTCTCGCGGGCGATTGAAGAAGAACGGATGTGGCACTGATGCGCTGAATTCCGTCGGCGTGCTTTTCGAGTACCGCGTGACGCCAACGCCAACGCCAATGTTGCGCCACAGGCCGGCACCGACCGAGATGTTGAGCGCCGGCCCCGACTTCACCTCGTAGTCAGTCGTGAACCGGCCGTCCTCGGCGTTCTCGCGGAACGTCACCGTCTCCCCGAAGTTCTCACCGCCCGTCTGAAAAGCGCCATTCACGGAAACGTAGATCCGATCGATTGGCTGGCGCGGGGTCGGCTTCGCCTGGCCGGGTCGTGCCGGCGTAGGCTGCGTGGGCTTCGCCGGCGTAGGTTGCACCGGCTTGGCCTGTGCGGCCGCTGACGCAGTGATACAGAGGAGAACGATCATGAAGGCAGCTGATGTGCGGTACATGCATCTCCTCAATTCACGCCGACAGCGGTCCAGGCCTGGGTCACTGCGTTCACAACGGAAGGCGTTGTCGCGTAGAGATCGCGCGCGGCCTGAATCGTCGCCGCTCGCGCCGTCGAGAACGTGGAGTTGGCGGGCATCAGCAGCGTGAACGCTCGATAGAAGACCTTTTCCATCTGCTCGATGTTGGCGATGCCGACACCAGCGACGGTCTGACCTGACACACGATTGGTGCCTCCGGCCACCGCGAGATAAAACGCGTGGTTGGCAATGCTCGAGTTGGTGTGCACACCGCCGTTGTCAGCAGTGCCCGTGTACCGAAGGCTGTAGTGATCCGGGTCTCCGAACGCCGCCGGGTTGATCAGCGAGCGGCTCCCGTTGAGGCCGCCAAACGGACTTCGGATCGAATCCTCGCCAAGCAGGAAGTCGGCTTGACCGAGTCCCGAACCCACTGGCTGAAAGAAGAATTCGACGCTGGTCCCCATGATGTCCGAGAACGCTTCATTGAGCGCCCCCGACTCGTTCAGGTAAATCAAACGCGAAGACGAATCGGTCACCGCGTGCGTGAGCTCGTGCGCCGTGATATCCAACGACCCAGCAAAGTAGGTGGCGGTCTGTACACCAACCCCGAAATTGAAACCGAATTGCGGAGGGGCACCGTTGCCAAAGTACATGACGCCCACGCCGCCGGGGCCACACACGTCACACCAGAACGCGTTCAAGACGTAAAGCCCGAAAAAGTCGGGCGGCACTGATTGGAAGTCCGCCTGGCGAGCGGCGTTGACGATGGTCACGATCGGACGGTCGCGGTTATCCAGCCCGCGCCGCCCGTGACGTTTGAAGTAGTAGTCGTAGGTCCAGCCGATATACGCGTGCGCATCGACAGTCGCGATGTCGGTCCACTGATTATCGGAATCGGTCGCCAGGTCGAAAGAAAACAGCGGTGCGCCGTCGAAAATCACGCTGTCGGCGCGAAACAGGTTTCCGCGCAGGTCAAACGTTGTCAGCACTGGCGGCCGCAATCGGTCATCGGTAACGAAACCGGCTCCCTCAGGCCGAACCGACATCTTCTTCAGGCCGCCAACCAGTCCCTGGCCGGTTCCGACGGCCGATGATTGCGTCTTTACTTCCGAAAACCGAAGAAGTTCGGCACCCGTGACGGCATCGACGAACACGCGATCGACGGCTGGCTTGGCCGAGACGACAAGCATGTATGCCAGTCGCGGGCCGATGGGAGTTTCTGCAAGGATGACAAGCTCAGGTCGGCGCAGCATCAACGCCCCCGATCCCGATCGGCGAAGCGTTTCCGTCTCGGCAGCGGCCGCAGTCAGAACCGGGCTGGTATCCAGACTCAACGCTTGCGGCACTTCGCCGAAAATCGACTGCGCGACACCAGACTCCGAATCGCGGACGATCTGCGCCCCGAAAATCGGTACGCCTTGGTAGTACTGCTGCATCCGCTCGACGCGTCGAGTCGGCATCGACGGATCCTGATCGACGCTCATCACGCGGAGATCACCAGTTCGCAGCTGTGCGGTCACAGTCTGATCCCACACCCGAAGTTCGTTGATCGTCATCGCGGCAATGCGAACCCGGGACGAAGGCTGCTGGGCAGAACCGACATCCATCCACAGAACGAACGCAGCTCCGGCAATCACTGCCGCAGTCAGACGGTTCATGTTTTCTCCAAAGAGGAAGCGCCGGTCAAAGGGATCTGGATTCTACACTGGCACTTCAGCCGCATTGACGGCTGAGTCTTGCAATAGGAACACCGATTCTTCGGGGCGTCGTTCGACAAATCCCTCGGGGCAACCTAGAATCGCGCGGGCGTGACCACGAGAGCCGCATCAACCATCCCCGCCGTCGTCGATGACGCGGCGGCCAGCACCCTACCCTGGTATCGGCAGGTCACGCGCGACCAGTGGCGTGCCTTCTGGGCGGTGTTCCTCGGCTGGATCGTTGACTCGTTCGACTTCAACATCCTCGCGTTCATCGTCGTGGACATCCAGAAGAGCTTCACGATCGATCGCGCACTGGCCGGTGCGCTCGGGACCGTGACGCTCATCATGCGTCTCGTCGGCGGCACGATCGCCGGGACCGCGGCTGACAAATGGGGACGCAAGTTGCCCCTCATGCTGTCGGTCCTCTGGTTCTCGCTGTTTGCATTCCTCAGCGGGTTCGCGCCGTCCTATGCGGCGCTGTTCGCGATTCGCGCGCTGTTCGGTCTCGGGATGGGCGGCGAATGGGCGGCCGGCATGCCGCTCGTCCTCGAACACTGGCCGGCACGCCTGCGCGGTCTCGCGTCGGGGCTGATGCTCGGTGGGTGGTATTGGGGATATCTCTTCGCCGCCGCGGCCTTTCAGTTCATCTATCCGCTCTTCAGCGGCACGCCCGATCTTGCCTGGCGGGTCATGTTCTGGGTGTGCATCATCCCCGCGTTGTTCACATTCTGGATTCGCGCCCGCGTGCCGGAGAGTCCCGTATGGCTCGAGCGACAACGCCGTTTGAAGGAAAGCGGAGCTGACGCGCGCGAGCCAAGGCTTTCGCTGGTTCGGATCTTTCAGAGGGACCTGATCACCACGACGATTCAAACGACGGTGGTCATCGGGTCCTTCATGTGCATCTACTACTCGTTGAACTTCTGGTATCCGACGGTGTTGCGCGACGCAGGTCGGACGAACCTGCTGCCGTTCCTTGCCGCGTTCAACGTCGGCGCGATCCTCGGCACGGCGACGTGGGGACGATGGTCAGAAGGACGACTCGGTCGTCGTGGTGCATTTACTGCAACGTTGATACTGGGACCCGCATCGTTGCCGTTTTTTCTCTACGGCGGCAGCACACTCAACCTCATGTTCGGCGCTTTGACGATGGGGTTCTTCGGGATGGGTGTGTGGGGAATGGCACCGGCGTACACCGTCGAGCGGTTTCCGACTGAGGTCCGCGGCGTAGGGCCGGGCTTCTGCTATCACGCTGGTTCAGCGATGGGTGCGGCGATGCCGTTTATCCTTGGCGCTGCGCAGGACAGAGGCATCTCCGCTGTCAACGGCATGAGCGTCGCTATGATCGCGTCCGCGATCCTCGCCGGCATCGCGGTCTGGTCAGGTCCGGAGACCCGAGGCCGCGATTTCAACGCGTAGCGACTGACGCTGGTCGGTGCAAAGGTCGCTGGCGCCTGTCGGTGCAAGGAGACTAACGCTCGTCGGTGCTAGGGTGGCTTCGCCTTGTCGGTGCAAGGAACTGACGCTTGTCGGTGCTAAACGTCTGACGCTGGTCGGTGCAAAGGTCGCTGGCGCCTGTCGGTGCTAGGGTGGCTTCGCCGTGTCGGTGCACGAGCTACTTGTCGGTGCAACTCTGATCGTTGTCGGTGTCGACTGCGCACCGATTACGGCGTCGCGGTCAGAGCACTGAAACGAATCGAGACGCCTCCGCTGAGCGCTAACTTGGTGCCGCCCTCCTCGATCGGAGTCAGGGTGCGACCGACGTTCACGAACGCCGCCATCCTGTCGGTCACTGGCACAGCGACCGCGCCTGAGACGTTTACGTTCTGCCGGCCAATGCCCATCCCGTCGAGCACGACGTCCGGCTTGATCGAATAGGACTGCGTCAGAGATCCGGTCACGATCATTCGCGAGCCGGTCCACTCGAGCGCGCCACCGGCGAAGACCGATCCGCGAGTGAAGTATCCGGCCGACCCGTAGATACGGTATGGCT
>DATCXH010001163.1:0-2250 GCA_036565925.1 Vicinamibacterales bacterium | reverse complement strand
TCGCGCGGCCGGGCATCACGCAGTGGACGCCTCTGGCGACGGCTTCGCAGCCATTCCTTCGAACGCCCCCGATAGCAAGGTCGACGAGTATCCGATGTATTGGTTATCCGCGCTTGACGTTGAATCCTCGTCTGCTGCCGGCACGATCGTCGCCGTCGGCGACTCGTGGATTGACGGGCGCTGCAGCACCACAGAGGGTGGACGCGTGCGGCCCGACCTGTATCAACGCTGGATCGACGTGCTCGCGGTGCGACTGGGGAAGGAGCGTCCGAACGAACCGCGCGCGGTCGTCAACGCAGGGATCGCCGGTAATCGCATCATCCCTGGCGGCGGCAACGGTCCACCGCTGTTGCAACGCCTCGACCTCGACGTCCTGGAGCGCGCCGGCGCGACGCACGTCATCTTCCTACAGGGCATGAACGACCTTGGCGGTGGCGCCACCGCGGAGCAGCTCACTGCTGCGATGCAGCAGATCATCGACCGTGTGCACGCACGCGGACTGCGGATCGTCGGCGGCACACTGTTTCCGCTGGCCCGTCCCGATCGCGCCCGGTGGACCGCGCCGTATGACGCGCAGCGGATCGCGGTGAATGAGTGGATTCGCACGCAGGCGAACTTCGACGGCGTCATCGATTTCGATCGGCTGATGAGCGGGGGGCCGGTGAATGAGGGGAGCCAGTCCCTGAAGCCGGAGTTCGCATGCGACGACAACGTGCATCCGAACTCGGCCGGATACCGCGCCATGGGCGAGTTCGTCGATCTCACGCTGTTCGACACAAGGGCGCCTCGCAGGTAGCGGCGATATCGACGGTTGAGCAATGGAGGAGCAGTGGTTCTGACCAAATCTGAATTGATCGCGTCACTCCAGAAGGAGGTTCGAGTCCTCCAGCATCTAATCACCAAGATCGATCCAGCGATGCTGGATTATCGGCCGACGCCAAAGCAGCGCAGCACGATCGAGCTGCTTCGCTATCTCACCAACATGGGGCCGACGCTGGTGCGATATGCCAAGGGCCAACCGCTCGACGCAGCGGCAATGGCGCAGGCGAGCGAGACTGCAAACGCCCGGGACTTCGACGAGACAGTTGCCGCGCTTGCCGCGCACGCGGATGTGTACGTGCAGTTGCTCGGCGACATGTCCGACGAGGACTTTCGCGGTGAGACGGCAGGATTCGACGGTCTTCCGGTCACGCGCGGGCAGTTCTTCGTGAATCACGTCATCGGCCAATGTGCGGCCTATCGCACGCAACTGTTTCTCTATCTGAAAGCCTGTGGCCGCGACGAGCTGAACACGATGAATCTCTGGGTCGGCGTTGATGCGCCAATCCCGTCATAGCCTGTGTGTTTGATGTTGTACGTCGCGACGGCGGATGAGCTGCCGCTCACGTCATCTCCAGACCTGACGATTGAAGCCGTCGATGACGCCAGGCGCGCCGTCGATCGGTGGTTCTCATACCGGAACGTACGTTTCATCGGCGCTCACACAGGCTGCAGCTGCGGTTTCCCGTCGGTGATTGCCGAGTCGCCGATCGAGTACTTCGAAGGCATCTGGGACGATCACGGCGATCGTGAGGACGATCTCCGCAGTGTAGGGGCGCTGCTTGATCTCCTTCGTCGAATCGTCGAGCGCTCATCGAGCGTCGAACTCTATCCGGTCTGGGACGGAGACCAGGCGCTGGCGCCGAAGGGTGTCATCGCGTGGCAGGCAGGCACGCTCGTCCCCGAGCGCTTCTTCTTCAACCAACGCTTCATGCACATCGTTCGCCGGTGAGTGCACGCAATGCCTCGTCGCTCCGATGATCTTTCGGCGCTGATTCTCCAGGCTTGGCGAACGAGCAGCCGTACAACGTCATATCTCGTCGAGCACATGCCTGCACCGTTGTGGGACGCACCGATCCCCGGCGCGCCACGGCGCACGATTCGGATGATCGCTGGCCATCTGCACAACGTGCGGTGCATGTGGATCAAGACGCTCGGCCGAGAGCACGGCATCGCAACGCCTTCGGCTATCGATCGCCGCAGCGTGACGCGGCGGGAGCTGCTCGCCGCTCTCAAGCAGAGCAGCCATGGCATCGAGGCCGTCCTCGAACTCGGCCTGGCTGCCGGAGGTCGCGTGCCGCCATCGAAGTCCTACGGCTGGCGCAACTTGCCGCTCGACGTGCCGCATGTCCTCTCGTATTTCGTCGCCCACGAGGGACATCACCGAGGGCAGATCGTCATGCTCGCCCGTCAACTCGGTCATCGGCTGGC
>DATCXH010001148.1:0-6085 GCA_036565925.1 Vicinamibacterales bacterium | reverse complement strand
GTCGAACGGTGGAGAGGCTGACCATGATGCAGCGGATTCTCAGCATCCTCAGTTGGGTCGGTGTCGTCCTTGTTTTTGGCGCGCTGGTCGTTCGTTTCACGAAGCCCGAATGGGATCAGTACGCGACCTACGGCGCGTATGCCGGGCTTGCACTCGTGCTGCTCTACACGTTTGGACAGTGGCGCGAGATCGTCGCGTTCTTCCAGCGGCGGAATGCGCGCTACGGAACGATTGCCGCCGCGAGCGTCGTCGTCGTGCTCGGCATCCTCGTTGCGATCAACTATCTGTCGGAGCGGCGCAACAAGCGTTGGGACCTGACGGAAAACAAGCAGTACAGCCTGTCCGAGCAGACGAACAAGCTGCTGGGCAGTCTGACCGCACCAGCCCGGTTCATGGTGTTCGATCAGGCGACGAGCCTCGACCGATTCCGACCGCGTCTCGACGCCTACAAGTACGGATCGAGCCAGGTCCAGGTTGACTACGTTGACGTCGACAAGGATCCGGTGAAGACCAAGGAATTCAAGGTCGACACCTACGGCACTATCGTCATCGAGTACATGGGCCGGACCGAGCGCGTGACGACCGACTCGGAGCAGGACATCACCAACGCGCTGATCAAGGTGGTGAATCCCACGGCGAAGAAGGTCTATTTCCTGAGCGGCCACGGTGAGAAAGATCCGGGCAACTCGGACCGCAAGATCGGTTACAGCAGTATCGCCGACTCGTTGAAGCGCGACAATTTCGAGTTCGCGACGCTGGCACTGGCACAGACCGGCGAGATTCCTATGGACGCCACCGTCCTCGTGATTGCCGGTCCGCGCACTGACCTGCTCGAGCAGGAAGTGCCGGTCATCACCAATTACCTCACGATGCGCAACGGCAAGCTGCTTGTGTTGTTCGATCCGCCGGACGACCTCAAGCAACCGCCACCGATGACGAGGCTCATCGCACTGCTCAACGAGTGGGGCATCAAGTCAACAGACACGGTGGTGCTCGATGTCACCGGGCTCACATCCAATCCCACTGCACCGGTCGCGGTACCACCCTATCCGGCGCACGCGATCACCAACAACTTCGGATTCATCACCGCGTATCCTCTCGTGCGCGCGCTGCAACCAGAGACCTCGCCCCAGAAGCGTTCGGGGCAGACCTTCGTGCAGACAGGTGCGCGCAGTTGGGCGGAAAAGAATCTTGCGTCGTTAACCGATCAAAAGAACCCCGTGTCAGCAGACCCGGCCCAGGGCGACATCCCCGGTCCGGTGTCGATCGCTGTCGCTACGGCGGTACCGGCGACGACACCAGAGCCCACGCCCGCGGCCAACACGACGAAGAAACCGGAAGACGAACCCAAGAAGCCTGAAACGCGTGTCGCCGCGATCGGTGACTCCGACTTCGTCTCCAACGCCTATCTCGGCGTCGAAGGCAACCGCGACCTCTTCATGAACGTCGTGAACTGGCTGGCCCAGCAGGAAAATTTGATTGCGATCCGTCCACGCGAGCCCGCCGATCGCCGAATGACGCTGACCGAGAACAAGACGACAGCGATTCTGCTGCTGTCGATCTTCGTGATTCCGGGAGTCGTGCTTGGCGCGGGCGTCTATTCGTGGTGGCGGAGGCGATAGCCGTGCGCAGCGCCTGGTCCCTGCTCGCATCCGTCATCGTTCTGGGTGGTCTTGTCGGATACATCTACTTCGTCGATTCCAAGACCGAGCCCAACGCGCCCGAGGCCAAGGAAAAGGTCTGGAGCGGCACGCCGACTGCAGCCGACATAGAAGAGGTCGAGATCAAGCTCGCTGAGGGCGAGACGGCAAAGGTGCAGAAGGCTGACGGCACCTGGCAGTTGGTCGAGCCGGCGAAAGCGCCTGCCGACGAGATGGAGATGACGTCGATCACCAGCAGTCTCGCCGGGCTTGAGATCCAGCGCGTGGTCGATGCCAACGCCAGCGACGTCAAGAAGTACGGACTCGATCCAGCGCGAATCTCGGTCGCGTTCCGCAGCAAGGGACAGAAAGACCCCCGACGAATCGAGTTCGGCGAGAAAACCCCAACTGGCGGAGACCTGTACGCTCGCGTCCCCGGGGACAAGCGCGTCTTCCTGGTGTCGTCCTTTCTCGACTCGACGTTCAACAAGGCGCCGTTCGCGCTGCGCGACAAGGTCGTGCTCAAGATCGATCGACAGAAGGCCGACGGTCTCGAGCTGGCCGAGGGCGCAACGAACATTCAGCTGAGCAAGAAGGGCAGCGACTGGATGATCGTGAAGCCACTTACGGCGCGCGCCGACTTTGCGGTCGTGGAGAGCTCGCTCGAACGCGTCGGGTCAGCGCAAATGGTCGGCATCACTGAGGAGAACGCCACCGACCTCGCCAAGTACGGACTCGACAAGCCAAGCGCGACGATCAACGTCGCGATGGGCAGCTCGCGGGCAACGCTGCTGCTCGGCAAGACCGAGAACGCCGTCGTGTATGCAAAGGACGCGTCGCGGCCGATGGTCTTCACTGTCGCACCGACGCTGAAGACCGACGTCATCAAGCCGGTCTCGGAGTTCCGCCGCAAAGATCTGTTCGACGCGCGCGCCTTCACCACGACACATATCGAGTTCAAGCGCGGCAACGAGACGATCGTGCTCGATAAGAGCAAGGGCAAGGACGACAAGGACGTCTGGAAGAACGGCGCGGGCAAAGAGGTCGATTCGCAAAAAGCCGAGGATCTGGTCAACCGCGTCACCGGCCTGCGCGCCAGCTCGTTCGAGAACCAGGCCCACGCCTCGCTCAAAATGCCAGCGCTCACCGTCACGATCCGGTCAAACGACAACAAGACCGAGACGGTCACGTTCGGCCGCACGGCGACCGACGTCTACGCCGCACGCTCAGACGAGCCCGGCTCCGCCAAGATCGACGGCACTGCGGCGCTGGACGAAGCGATGAAACTGCTGGACGGGGTGAAGTAACCTTGTAATGCACAATTCACGATGCAAAATGCAAACGGCTCGCGAGGGGCAGGATTGGGTCGCCGCGCGGTGTTGTTCGCGTTTTGCGTCCTGCAAGTCGCTTTAGTCGGCTGCGCCAAGGCTCCTCCGGCAACCACGCCGGCTTCTCCCGCACCTGATCCCATCGCACAGCTTCAACAAAGCATCATCAGCGCGATACGCATGCCCGGCGTCAGCCGTGCGGCGTGGAGCGTTGCTGTGCAGTCGCTCGATCGCCGAGACGGGCGGCTGTTCACGGTGAACCCGGGCACACTGCTCGTTCCGGCGTCGGTTGCAAAGCTCGTGAGTGTTGCGACGGCGGCCGATGCTGTGGGGTGGGACTACTGTTACACGACCACAATGCGCGCGGCCGGCCCAATCGTGAACGGTGTGCTGCAGGGCGATCTGATCGTCGTCGGCTCCGGTGACCCTTCAATCGGCGGACGCGCCGGTGACGATTTCACCAATTGGGTCCAGGCGCTCAAGACCGGCGGTATACGACGCATCGAAGGTCGAGTGATCGGCGATGACGATTTGCTTGACGAGCCGCGGCCGCAACTCGCGTGGGCCTGGGATGATCTCGGCTACACGACGGGCGCGCTGTTTGGTGCATTGAATCTGGCTGAGAATCGCAGCGCCGTCACCGTTTCACCAGGGCCCTCATCCGGCGCGCCGGCGGTCGTGACCGTCGATCCGCGGCTGGCGTTTCGCGTCGTGACGAATCGGGTCTCGACGGGACCTCCTGGATCGCTTCAACTACTGTGGCCCGAACAACGGCCCGGCGACCCTTCGCTCACCATCGCCGGCTCCATTCCGGCCGCCGCACCTGCGGTGTCCATTCCGGTCGCAGTCGGTAATCCGACGTTGTGGTTCGTAAGCGCGTTGAAAAGTCGCCTGGTACGCGAGGGCATCGAGGTCACCGGCGACGCCGTCGACATAGACGATGTGGTGCCTCCGCCGTCGCGCGACACGGCCGCGATCATCTACTCTCATCGATCGCGGACGCTCGGCGAAATTGCGCAGCCGCTGCTGAAGGACAGCATCAACCTCTACGCCGAAGCCTTGATGCGCCTCAACGTCGCGCCGGGTGTGTTTCCCACCAACGACGCTGCGCTCGAAGGCATGCGCAAACGGCTCGATGCGTGGGGGATATCGAACGCGAGTTACCAGCTGGTGGACGGTTCCGGCCTCTCGCGCCGCGACGCGATCTCGGCAGACGCCGTCCTGTCGGTGCTCGAACGGATGGCGGATCCGTCGGCGAAGTCGCCGTTCGTTACCGGTTTGCCAATTGCCGGCGTCGATGGCTCGCTTTCCACGCGCATGAAGGGAACGCCCGCCGAGAACAACGTGCGCGCGAAGACCGGGACGATGTCGAACATCCGCACAATGGCCGGCTATGTCACGACTCGCGACAGAGAGCGCCTGGCTTTCGTAATCATGATCAACAACTTCGAAGGTACCGGCGCCAATGCGAACGACGCCATCGATGCAATCGCGGTCAGGCTGGCGTCGTTTTCTCGAAAGCCGTAAGCACGTCAGCGCACCGGGAATATTCGGACGTGCCCGTAGATTAATGATTACGTGCGGGAGTGCCCGCACACTGCGTCTATGCGCATCACCATCCTCGACGACTACTTCGACACGCTGCGGACCCTGCCGTGTTTTCGAAAACTGGATGGCCACCACGTGGACATCTGGAACGATCACGTCCAGGACACTGACCTCCTGGCCGAGCGCCTGCGAGACACCGAAGTCCTGGTCCTCATCCGCGAGCGCACGCACATCCGAGCACCGCTCGTCGAGCGTCTCGACAAACTCAGGCTGATCAGTCAGCGCAGCGTTTACCCGCACATCGACATCGAGGCGTGCACGAACCGCGGCGTGATCGTGTCCTCAGACATGCACGCGGGTAGTCCCTCCTACGCTGCCGCGGAACTGACATGGGGACTGATCCTTGCCGCCGTGCGCCAGATTCCGCAGCAGATGCGATCGCTGCAGTCAGGCAATTGGCAAATGGGAGTCGGGAGCACACTTCGCGGCAAGACGCTCGGCATTCACGGCTACGGACGAATCGGCAGCACCGTCGCGGGTTATGGAAAGGCATTCGGCATGCGAGTGCTCATCTGGGCGCGTGACGCCTCGCGACAACGGGCAGAGGCCGACGGCTACGAAGTGGCTTCGAGCAAGGCCGCGTTCTACGAGCAATCGGACATCGTCTCCCTGCACATGCGGCTCGTCAATGAGACTCGCGGCATCGTCACTGCCGAGGACCTTGGGCGCATGAAGCCGTCCGCGTTGCTCGTGAACACCAGCCGCGCTCCACTGATCGAACCAGGTGCGCTTGTGCGGGCGCTGCGCGCCGGACGCCCCGGGTTGGCCGCGGTAGACGTCTTCGAACAAGAGCCGCTGCGCGATCCCGGCGACGCTCTCCTCACGATGGACAACGTCGTCTGTACGCCGCACATCGGCTATGTCACGAGAGACGAGTTCGATCTTCAGTTTTCCGATGTGTTCGATCAAATCCTCGCGTATGGCGAGGGACGACCAATCAACGTGGTGAACCCGGCTGTCCTGACCAAACTAAAGAGCGTTGCCCCAATCTCGCGCGGATCTGCCGCATCGAACTAACCGGATAGCCGTTGTGCAGGACGTTGAAGAGCACCAACCCCCCGCCACGCTGTCCCGAGACTCAGGTTGACGGACCAGACGAAGCGGCGAAACCAGCGTTGATACCAGCGCACGCCCAGCCGGTCGTAGATCACTCATGCCGTGACACCGTATTCGACGAGAACGGTCTACAAATCGATTCGGAAGTGATAGCAGTTGATGGTCAAACCTTCGCGGAAATAGAACCGGTGCGTCTGCTCGCGCTGCACACCGGAATCGAGCTGCAGCTGGACGCAGCCGCGTGACTTCGCTTCGTTTTTCAGCCATTCCATCAGCATTTTTCCGTGACCGCGTGATCGGCGCGTGTCGTCGGTATTGAGGTCGTCCACGTAGAGCGTCTTGCCTGCGTAGAGCATCTCCATGAAGCGATAACCCGCAACGGCGACCACAGTGTGGCCTTCGAAGACAGCGGCCTGCAGATAACCGTCGGTCTGCATCATGCGGCGAACCGTG
>DATCXH010001133.1:0-7477 GCA_036565925.1 Vicinamibacterales bacterium | reverse complement strand
TCGTCGGCCGACCCTCGCGAATCCATTTCGCCCAGCCGCCATCAAGTACCGCCACCGAATCGTGCCCGGCGTAGCGCAGCAGCCACCACAAACGACTCGCGTACATGCCAGAGTCCTGGTCGTAGGCGATCACCTGCGTGTCGCGGGAGATCCCGAGGCGACCCAGTGTTGCGCTCAACGCCTCGAGCGAGGGCAAAGGATGACGGCCATTGGTGCCGGTCTTCGGACCGGCCATGTCGTGACTGAGGCTGGCGTAGACAGCGCCTGGAATATGCGACATCAGATACTGCTCGCGACCCCACTGTTCGTTCTGGAGATCGAAGCGGCAGTCAACGATCACCCAATCGCCGTCCCGATGGGCGGCGAGGGCCTCTGTAGAAATAATGGTGGTCGGCACTAGCGAGAGTTCTGCAGCGCCGCAATGCGAGCTTCGAGCGGCGGGTGCGTCGACAATAGCGCCATCCATCCGGGGAGATCGTTGATCTTCATCGTGGCAAGTGCCTGATGACGCGTGTCCACGAGCTCGTGGTTCGCGGCCAGACGACGAAGGGCGCCGATCATGCGCTCGCGTCCCGCCAGGTGCGCACCTCCGGCGTCCGCCCGGTACTCACGATGACGCGAGAACCACGCGGTAATGAACGAGGCCAGGATGCCGAGGACGATCTGCAGGACGATGACGACGAGGAAGTACATCCCGCCACCGCCACGGCGGTTGTCGTCGGACCGGGTCACCATCGACGCGATCACGCGCGCGAAGAAGATCACGAACGCGTTCATGACGCCCTGCAGCAGCGTCATCGTCACCATGTCGCCGTTGGCGATGTGCGAGACCTCGTGCGCGAGCACGCCTTCGATCTCGTCTTGCCGCATGGCGCGCATCAGGCCAGCCGACACCGCGACGAGGCTCCGGTTCTTGCTGGGGCCAGTGGCGAACGCATTGACCTCGCCGGATTCGTACACGCCAACTTCTGGCATCGGCAGGTTCGCCTGACGGGTGAGACGTTCAACCGTCTGATATAGCCAATCGAGTTGCGAATCGCCGGTGCGACCGTCGATCAGGTGAACACCAGTGGCGCGCTTCGCGATCCAGCGCGACATCTGCAGTGAGATGAACGCGCCGCCCATGCCCCAGATCAAGGAGAACACCGCGAGCGAGCCGAGATCGGGTCCGCCCGCGACGCCGAGCACAGAGACGACGACCGTCAGCGTCAGGACGATCGCAAGATTGGTAAGGAGAAACAGAAAAATCCGTTTACCCATGATGGTTCGAGAATATCACCTCGTCCTGTAGGACGCCGTTCACGCTCATCGCGTTCCGACCCAGCTGATCCCGGATTCCCGATTCCCTGATTCCCTTACGCCTGCTTCCTCTGGTTCCTGGGTCCTACCACCTGAGCCCTAATGTGTTAGTAGGACAAGTGGATTGATAGCGCAGCAATACGTATATTGCTGCAATGACAATGTGGCTGCCGAACCTCGAGTCACGAAAAGGGCCCGTGTATCGGGCGATTGCCGACGCCATCGATGAAGACGTGCAGAACGGCGCGCTGCGCGCAGGATCGAAGCTGCCGCCGCATCGCGATCTGGCCGACCATCTTGGCGTCACGGTGACGACCATCACCCGCGCCTACACCGAAGCGGCGCGCCGCGGCTTGATCAATGGCCACGTCGGTCGCGGCACGTTCATCCGCGGTCAGGAGCCGTACGACGATTCGACCGGCGAGAACGGCGTCCTCGACCTCAGCATCAACTTCCTGATGCCGGATAAAGAGGTCGCAACGCTCGCCGCGCATCTCTTCCAGCGGCGCGCACTGCCGTGGACGCAGCTGTTTGGCTACGCGCCGCGACGTGGACATCTTCGGCACCGGCAGGCGATGGCCGCCTGGTTGAAGCATCTCGGCATGCCGGCCGATCCCGAGCACATCGTGCTGACGGCGGGTGCGCAGCATGGGCTGACCTGCGCCCTTGGCTCAGTGCTCGTTCCCGGCGACACGCTCCTCATGGAGGAGCTGACCTACTCGGGCGCGCGAATGATCGCGCAGCAGATGCAATTGAAGATGCGCGGCGTGGCGATGGACGCCGAAGGGATTCGGCCCGATGCACTCGAAACCGCCTGCCGCTCGACTCGGGCGCGGGCGCTCTACTGCATGCCGCGGATGCAGAACCCGACATCGGCAGTGATGTCGGAACGTCGCCGCCGCCAGATTGCCGCCATCGCAGAGAAGTACCGTCTGATCGTGGTCGAGGACGACACCTACGGATTCCTGTCGCCGGAGCGCACACCACTCGCTCCACTGATCCCGCATCGCACGATCTTCGTGACGAGCCTGTCGAAGAGTCTCTTTCCTGGCCTGCGTCTCGGCAGCGTCGTCGCGCCCCCGGCGTTTCTCGAGAAGATCGCCGGGATTGTGTGGACGACGATGATCAGCACGTCGCCGATCGGCGCCGACCTGTTGAGCGGATGGATCGAGGACGGCACCGCTGCGCGCATTGCCGACTGGAAGCGGCATGAAGGCGCAGCGCGGCAGACAATGGCAAAGCGTCTGCTCGCCGGTGAGCGCTATCAGACGCATCCACAGAGTCATCACCTCTGGCTGTCGTTGCCGCAACGATGGTCGTCGGATGGCTTCGTCGCGCAGGCTCGATCGCGCGGCGTGATCGTGAACGCGTCGTCGGAGTTTGCCGTGGGCGATCAGCACCCGAAGGCGGTTCGACTCTGCCTGGGGACACCGCGCACGCGCGCCGGTCTCGAGCAGGCACTGACCAGGGTGGCGGAGTGTCTCAGTGATCGCACGCCTGCGGCGCGTGCGGTTGTTTAAGGTTCGGCTTCCAGCGCTTCTGCCAGTCGATGCAAGAACAGACCGACGTCGGTGACGACGCCAACCGTCTGCTGTGAACCACGGTCACTCAGCTTCGTCACGACCGCGGGGTTGATATCGACACAGACGACGCGCACCCATGACGGCAGCATGTTGCCGACGCCGATGCTGTGCAGCATCGACGAGAGCATCAGCACGAGCTGCACGTTGTTCGAGAGTGCCGCCGCATACTCTTCCTGCGCCTGGACCAGATCCATCATCGTTTCCGGTAGTGGGCCGTCATCGCGAATGCTGCCGGCGAGGACGAACTCGACGCCGTGCTTCACGCACTCGTACATGACGCCGGACTTCAGTACCCCGCTGTCGACGGCGGCCTGAATGCTGCCGGCGCGATTGATCGTGTTGATCGCCGCCATGTGATTGCGGTGACCCTGTTCGACCGGTGCGCCGGCCGCGAGATCGATGCCGAGCGATGTGCCCGACAACGCAAACTCAATGTCATGCACCGCCAGGGCGTTACCGGCGAGCACGACATCGACATAGCCATTGCGAATCAACGAGGCGAAGTGCTCCACGCCGCCTGTGTGGACGACGACCGGACCAGCGACGACGGCGATCCGTCCGCCGGTCGCTTTGACCTCACGCATCATCTGCGCAATACGGGCGACGCTGCCTTCGACCCGCCGCTCGGACGACACGTCGTTGCTCATGAACGCGAAGCCGAGCCGGTCTCGTTCGCGAAACTCCGGCGTGACGCGTATGCCGTCATGACCGCAGACGATGCTCTCGCCGGCCTTGACGTCGCGTAGTTTCCGGCAGGCGGCAGTCTGCCCTTTGACCACAATCACCGCGTCCATGCGCTGGTTATCGACATCGATCCATCGTCCGCCAAGTCGAACGTGGGTCCGGTGGTTGGTCGTGGAATAGAAGTCGTCGGGGACGCAGCGATCCTTTTCAGCCGGTTTGACCAGCACGTCGCGCTCGCGGACCGGATGCGCGCCGAAGGTCGTGATCTGTTGGAGCAAGTCATCGAGCGCCGCACGATCGGGCGTCGTGATCCGCATCTGAATGCGTGACGCATCGTCGTTGGTCCGCCCGATGTCGAACGTCAGAATCTCGTAGGTCCCTTTGAATTCAATGATTTTGTCAAAAAGGGCGGAGAGCAGGCCGGAGTCGATGAGATGGCCCTGCGCTTCAATCGTGTCGCTCGCAGACATGACCTGCCATTCTACCGGCTCAGCTCACGCGGTGTCCGCCACGCTACGGCGCCACGAACTTGTAGCCGACGCCGCGTACGGTCTGCAGGATCTTGGGCGCTGCGGGACGGTCTTCGAGATATCGGCGCAGTCGCACGATGAAGTTGTCGATGGCCCGCGTGTCGGTGCTCTCGTGCAGTCCCCACACGTCCTCCAGGATCGTTCCGCGCGAGATGGCCTGCCCGGCGTTCTTGACCAGATAGCGGAGCAAGTCGCACTCCATCTGCGTCAGGCGATGCGACTTCCCGAGGGCGCGGACTTCCATCGCGCCGAAATCGAGCGTGCGTCCGGCGAAGGAATAAACATCGCCGTGTGCCTCGTCGGTTTGCGGCGTATCCTGCTCGTTCCACCGCCGTCGCCGCAGCAGTCCGTGAATGCGCGCGAGCAGGATGGTGAGTTCGAAGGGCTTGGGCAGATAGTCATCCGCACCCGCCTCGAATCCCTTCAACACGTCATCGGGACGGCCGCGCGCGGTGAGCATGAGGATCGGCAGGAATTGCTCCGCCGCTCGTAGTTCCGCGGCAACCGTGAAGCCGTCTTTGCCCGGCAGCATCACGTCGAGGACCACGACGTCGAACACGCGCCGCTCCTTCAGGAGCAGGTCGAGTGCCTGCTCGCCGTCAGACGCGACGACAGCGTCATGACCTTCGGCTTCGAGGTTGAACTTGAGGCCGTCTGAGATGTGCTGTTCGTCCTCGACGATCAGGATTCGACTCATGTCGTGAGTCGCGGTAGTTCCAGCGTGAACGTCGCGCCGCGGCCCTCGCCCTCACTCTGTGCGAACACGCGGCCGCCGTGCGCTCGCGCGATCGTTCGGACGATGTAGAGACCGAGTCCGGTGCCGGTGATATGACGCAGACCGCGAGCCTGCACGCGGTAGAAACGGTTGAAGATGCGCTTCAACTGTTTCTTTGGGATGCCGATACCGCGATCCTGCACACGCACCCACACGGTGTCGGGCGCGGGTGCCGCGACCGCCACAGTGACACGCACGGTTTGTCCCGAGTACTTCACCGCGTTGTCGAGGAGGTTGGTGATAACGGTGCGCAATTCCTCGGCGTCGCCGCTGACCATCGGCGCGCGGTCGGGCGCCTCGAGCACGATCGCATCGGACTGCAGGTGATGTCGAACGATCGCCAGCTCCACGCACTCGGCAGTGAGCGCCGCCATGTCCACCGGACCGCGTGCCACCGTCTTGCGCTTCTCGCGCACCACCCCGGCCTTCAGCACCTGGTCGACGGTGTGATGGAGACGTGCGGCGTCGGCCAGCATGATTTCGTAGAACTCCTGACGGCGCGCCTCCGGGACCGATCGCGACTGCAGCGTCTCCAGATACAGCTTGATTGACGCGATTGGGGTCTTCAGTTCGTGCGTGACGGCATTGATGAAGCTGTCGTGCTCTTCGTTGCGTCTGATCTCGAGGACGAGGAACACCGTGTAGACGATGAGACCGGCGATGATCAGGCCGAACAGGATCACGCCGAGGACGATGGGGGTGATCCGGCCGGCATTGGCGATGATCCAGCCGATATTGAGCGAAATGGCGGCTGCAACGAGCAGTACGCACAACGCGACGAAGAATGCGATCGCCTTTTGCCTTCTGGTCACGGGCGATCGATTGTACGCAGAACGAGGTGAGGAGCAGAAAGCCCCTCACCTCGTGAAGACGTCGTGAATAGCGCTTAGGCGACCGCTTCGCCGGCCGGAACCACGGCCTCTTCCGGCAACGGCTGCTTGATCTTGGCCACCTTGATGTCCCAGGCCAGGCCGAAAAGCTGCAGTGTCCGGATGCCGATCCAGTTCTGATCGAGCTCATACCAGGCCAGGCCGTGGCGGGCGCTGGTCGGGTGGGCGTGATGGTTGTTGTGCCATCCCTCGCCGAAGGTGAGGAGCGCAACCCACCAGTTGTTCGTCGAATCGTCCTTGGTCTTGAAACGGCGCGAGCCCCAGAGGTGCGTCGCCGAATTCACCAACCAGGTCGCATGCAGGCCGACGGTCGTGCGGAAGAAGATGCCCCACAACACATACGTCCAGCCGCCGAACGCGAGAAGGGCGAGGCCGACGACGACATTGGTGAGCCAGTGCCAGTTGGAGAGCCAGACGTGGAATTTGTCTTTGCTGAGGTCGGGCGCGTACCGCGCGAGAACCGAGGCGTCGTGATGAAGACCCTCGCCCATGAGGATCCAGCCCATGTGGGCCCAGAACGTGCCTTCACGCGGGGTGTGCGGATCGCCTTCCTGATCTGACTTCTGATGATGAATGCGATGCGTGGCGACCCAGAAGATCGGCCCGCCCTCGAGGGCGAGCGTGCCGCAGACTGTGAGAAAGTATTCGATGAACTTGGTGGTCTTGTAGCTGCGATGCGTGAGCAGTCGGTGATAGGACATCCCGATGCCGAGCATGCCGCCGGCGTAGTAAAGAATGAGTGCGGCGAGCATCGCGCCGTAGTCGATATAAAAGAGTGCGGCTACGGCTCCGATATGAAAACCCGTCATCGCGATGGCCGTGATCCAGTTCAGGCCATGTTGATGTTTTCGCCCATACATAAGCATCGGTGTCGCCATTGACGTAGAAAGTCCTCCTGCTTGTCGTGCTTGTCGCTTGTCGTCAGAGCAGTCGCCAAACCATAGCAGGGCGGCGGCGGGCGCACTGTAATAGTTCTGTACGTAGAGATAAGCTCAATCGGATCAATGGGTTCAAAGAATATCTTCGCGCTCGGTTTTCATGCCGATTACCGCTGCCGGCACTCTGGCGCATGCTGCACCGCTGACTGGGATGTGCCGGTTGAACTCCCCGTCTATCGGTCCCTGAGCGATGCCCTGGTAGGGGCGCGGCTACAGGTCGCGCCTACCGCCGGGGCGACGTATCCGTTCGTCGTCGAACCCGATCTTCCCGATGGCATGGGGGCGATGCTCGAACGCGACGAAGACGGCCGTTGCGTGTTCTACGACAGCACCGGCAAGCGCTGCATCGTGCATCGCGATCTCGGCGAGCCGTATCTGCCGACGACGTGTCGTCATTTCCCGCGCGTGTCGGTCCAGGATCGTCGGGGCACGTTCGTGTCGCTCTCGCACTTCTGTCCGACCGCTGCGTCGACGCTGTTCAGCGACGGGCCGGTCGAGATCGTCGCCGAGCCACCGGCATTTCCGGAGACTGATTACGACGGACTGATCGTCACGCCCGATGACTTGCCGCCGTTGTTGCATCCGCGCGTGTTGATGGATCTCGAAGGCTACACCGCGTGGGAGCGGCACATGGTCGGCCGCTGCGCCGATGTGGAGGAGCGGCCCGAGTCGATTCTTGCCACGCTGATGCGCGACGCCGATCTCCTGCGACGGTGGCGGCCGGGCACACTCACGCTATCAGAGGCGGTGGGGGAGCTGCCGCATGATGTCGTCGAGG
>DATCXH010000423.1:0-2884 GCA_036565925.1 Vicinamibacterales bacterium | reverse complement strand
TCGCTGAACGATCGGAACCGCCACTTACCCGTCATTCGAACGTCATACGGGGTCGGATACGCATTTTGCGCTCCGATCGATCGAGCACCCGCAGCTGAGCTCGACAAGGCGCCTTCGTCGATTGCGGTTCTGCCATTCGTGAATCTCAGCGCAGAGTCCCACAACGACTATTTCGGCGAGGGGTTGACCGAGGAACTCATCAACGCGTTGACTCAGCTTCGCGGGCTGCGGGTCGCGTCACGGACGTCGGTGTTTCAGTTCAGAAATAGTTCCGTGAATATCACGGAAGTGGGACGGCAACTCCGAGTCAGCCAGGTCCTCGAAGGTAGCATTCAGCGGGCCGGTAATCGACTTCGCATCACTGCCAGGCTCGTCAACGTCGCTGATGGCTACCACCTGTGGTCGCGACGATTCGAACGCGAGCTCACCGGCATCTTCGAGATTCAGGACGAGATGACGGCATCGATCGTCACCGCGCTCGAGCCGGCGCTCGGTCGTCGGCCGCGATCGGTTGCGGATCGTCACACCAGCAACGTCGAGGCCTTCGAACTCTATCTCCGGGCCCGGTACCATTGGCATCAGCGCACCCCGGAGAGCCTGCAAACCGCGATCGGGCATCTCGAGGCCGCGATTCGTCTCGATCCGGACTATGCACTGGCGCTCGCTGGTCGTGCGGACGCGTATTCGATCCTGGCGTTCTACGGCTATCTGCCACTGCATGATGCGCGCGCGGCTTCGGACCAATCGTCCAGACGGGCGCTCGAGTTGGCGCCAGATCTCCCGGAGACTCACTACGCAAGAGCATTGTTTACGATGTGGTTGAGCAGTCAGTGGCGCGAAGCCGAAGGTTCGTTTCGACAGGCGCTGGAAATTCAGCCCGACTTCGCACCAGCGCACACCCACTACGCCGCGTTCCTGTCGATCAGCAATCGTCTCGACGAGGCGCGAGCCCATATCCTCGAAGCGGTGACACTTGACCCGCTGTCGCCTGCAGTCTACGGAACGGGCGCGCTCTGCATGTTCACGTCAGGGCAGTACGCGGAGGCGGTTCGCTACGGCACCCGCGCGCTGGAACTCCACCCTAACTTTGCCGTAGGGTTGTATGCGTTGGGCCTCACCCATTGCCGTCTTCAGCAGTTCGAGCGTGCGTGTGACGCATTCGAGCGGTTGCTGACGCTGTCCAATCGCGCGACCTATTTTCTCGGTTGGAAGGCGCTCGCACATGGGCTCGCCGGGCAGGTGGACGAGGCGATCGCGTTAGCGGGTGAAATCGCCGGCAGGCACCCCGGCGAGTACACGCATCCTTTGACCCACGTTCTGGTCGCGCGCGCGCGCGCCGATCGGGGGGCAGCGGCCAGCGCGGTGCGCGCGTACATCGCCGCGGGCGGAGCGGGGTTTCAAATGGGTCACATCGTTCCGTTCTTCGGTGATTGGCGGTCCGACCCGGACTTCCTTGAGCTGTTCGAGCAGTTGTGTCTGGAGTTGTCGTAACGGAAGCCGGTCAGAAAGCAGGCTCGAACATCCGTGTAGTCCGTGCCGGTCCGGCAGCTGCGCTCGGAACTGAGCCCGCGTGTAAGCCGTAGAGAATGACGAGCCCGAAACCGCAGTCCTTCGTGCAGTTCTGATACCGCCCGTGCGCAACACGGATCACAAACTCGAGAAACGCCAGAGACGCCTGTCGCGCACCGGGTCGCGAGTCGCCGTACTCGCGCAGATGCAGAAGCGCCTCATCACCCACTCGTACCCACGACTGGTCGTTCTGCTGATCGTTGCGTTGTCGGGTCTTGGCGCATTTCTCTTCTCGGCGGTGACACTCGAACTCGGTTTCACGCAGATGGGGCTGCGCTACTTCGGCGCGACGCTCGTCGGATACCTCACGTTCCTGCTTCTTCTTCGTGCCTGGATCGCCTACGAGCGACGTGACTGGCACATCGATGGTGATCTTCCCGACCTCGGTTCACGCGGCGGCGACTCAGCGAAAGATGCGTTGTTTGGCGGCGGCCGAAGCGGAGGCGGCGGATCCGCCGGTAGCTGGCACCCGTCCCAAGGATTCGACACCGACCTCGACCTCGATCTCGACATCGGAGATCTGTGGGTGGTTGTGGTCGCCGGCATTTGTGCATTGGGCGGCCTGATTGCCATTCTGTATGTCGTGTACGCGGCTCCTGTATTGCTGGCGGAAGTCGCCCTCGATGCGGCGCTGGTGGCCGGTCTGTATCGAAAGCTTCGGCAGGAGGATGCCCGTCACTGGTTGACGTCTGCGATACGACACACATGGGCGCCTGCTCTCGTCGCGGGACTGTTCCTGATCGTTGCCGGAGAGGCCATCCAGTGGGCGCTGCCCGATGCTCGCTCGATCGGCGACGTGTGGCGCCAAATACGGTAGGCTTCTGCGCACAACCTGAAGGGACACGAGCATGCGACTGCATCACGCGGGGATCGCGTTACTCATCATGCTTGCCCTGAGCGCGCTCGAAGCGCCTGTGCTCGTCACGGCGCAGGGCAATCTCGGGACCTACGAAGACCGCATTGCCGTCGAGGACGTGATGGCTCGATATGTGTGGGCGGTCGATTCACTCGATGCGGACGGCTACGTCGCGGTGTTCATCGACGACGCGGTGATCGATTCGAACGGCGCCATCAGCAAGGGACACGCTGAGATCCGCAAGATCGTCACCGGCCTCAATCAGCGGCGTGACGACAACAAAGCCAAGGGATTGCCGACGGCGAATCTGTACCACGTGATCAGCAGCGTGCGCATCACGTTCCCCAAGCCCGGCGAGGCGCTGCATCAGTCGTATTGGCAGACGGTCCGTCGCGACAAGGACGGCAGGATGATCGCGGCGGCGATGGGCCGTTCCGAGGATCGACTCGTGAAGCGCAG
>DATCXH010001128.1:0-5242 GCA_036565925.1 Vicinamibacterales bacterium | reverse complement strand
GCGACGATCCTGTTCGGCACCGATACCTTCCTTGCCGGATACGCGCGTGTCGCCGACAACTACGACTTTTATTCGGTCCGCTACGTGTTTGCCGGCGCCGAGCGCGTAAAGCCCGAGACGCGGCGGGTGTGGTCGGAGAAGTTCGGCATCCGCATTCTCGAGGGCTACGGCGCGACGGAGACAGCGCCCGCGCTGGCCGTAAACACACCGATGCACTTCAAGGCAGGCACTGTCGGACGTCTCTTGCCCGGCATCGAAAACCGTCTTGAGAACGTCGACGGCATCGACGACGGCGGACGTCTGTTCGTCCGTGGTCCGAACGTCATGCTCGGCTACCTGCGCGCGGAAAATCCCGGCGTCCTCGATCCGCCGAAGGATGGCTGGTACGACACTGGTGACATCGTGCAAATCGACGCCGAAGGCTTCGTCACGATCAAGGGCCGGGCGAAGCGGTTTGCCAAGGTCGCGGGCGAGATGGTGCCGCTTGGCGCCGTCGAAGACCTGGTTGCGCGTGTCTGGCCGTCGGCGATGCATGCAGTTGTGACGATCCCCGATGCGAAACGCGGTGAGCAGCTGGTGCTCATCACGGATCAGGCCGATGCTGCGCGTGCACCGCTGGCGTCCGCAGCACGAGACGCCGGGCTCCCGGAAATCTTCATCCCGCGCGCGATCGTGCCTGTCGCGAAAGTGCCGATTCTCGGAACTGGAAAGATCGATTACGTGAGTGCGGGAAAGATGGCGCTCGACCTGGCCGCCGCCTCCTAGTCGCGATCGCGGGCGCCTCGCTGTTCGGCCAGCCAGCGATCGCTCACCGGGTCCACATCAACCCTTGAGCGCCACCAGCGCCACGACTGTCTGACGATGAGAACGGCGAGCAGGCCTCCGGCGAAGTACATCATGGTCGCAATCGAATGATCGCAACGCTTGTACCGATGTCAAACTCAGCAGCGATCGAGTGTTCCGGCGATTGGCCAAGTCCGCCTGGCTAACAGGACCGTATTCGCGCTGACAATCACGCAGAATTTTGTTACACCGCCTCGCTGATCACACTCATCGCGGGGCGCGCTGCGGGCACTTCGATCTCGGGGAACACGCGTGCGATCTCTTCGATCGTCGTCGTGCCTTCGCGAACGAGCCTAAGCGCTTCCTCGCGCAATGTGAACAGGCCTGACGCGCGCGCGACGGTCAGCATTTCTGCCTCACTGGCGTGCGCGTTCACGAGACGACGCAGCTCCGCGTGCATCGTCAGCAGCTCGAACACCCCCACGCGACCGAGATAGCCGATTCCTTGACACTCCGCGCAACCGGCACCCTGGAAGATCGTCTTCGGCGGGTTATCGCCAAAGAGATGCTTCACCAAATCTGGCACTGGCACTGGCCGTTTGCAGTGCTCGCACGCCTTGCGAACGAGTCGTTGAGCCACGACGCCGGCCATGGAGGACGCGAGCAGATAGGGCTCGACGCCCATTTCGAGCAGCCGCGTCACTGTTGCGACGGTGCCGTTCGTGTGCAGCGTCGAGAGTACGAGGTGACCAGTCAGTGATGCCTCGATCGCGGTGCTGAGCGTCTCGGGGTCGCGAATCTCGCCGACCATGATGACGTTGGGATCCTGGCGGAGGATCGCGCGCAGTCCCTGCGCAAAGGTGTAACCCGCTTTCGGGTTGGTCTGACTCTGGCTCACTCCGGGCAGCCAGTACTCGACCGGATCTTCGATGGTGAGGACGTTCTTCCCGGATTCGGCGAGCTCGGCGAGCGCCGCATAGAGGGTCGAGGTCTTGCCGCTGCCGGTTGGACCGGTGACGAGCACGATGCCTTCGTTGCGCCGAATCAGGTCGCGGAAGGTCTCGAGCGCACGTCCGCTCATCACGTGGGACGTCGATCGCTGCAGGTTCGACCGATCGAGCAGACGCAGGACGGCTTTCTCACCCCAGATGGTCGGGAACGTTGACGTCCGGACGTCCAGGCTCTTGCCGTTGATCGTTGCGCTAAATCGGCCGTCCTGCGGATTGCGGTGGACGGCGATGTCCATGCTGGCCAGCACCTTCAATCGGGCGACGACGGCCGGGGCGAGGACCGGCAGGAATTCCGCGACCTCGTGCAATATGCCGTCGATACGGAAGCGCACGCGGAGACTGTGCTTCGTTGGCTCGATGTGAATGTCGCTGGCGCGGTCGCCGACGCCTCTCGCGAGAATGCGATCGACGATGGACGAGGCCGACTTCTGAGTGTTCTGGTCTTGTAGATCGAGCTGCGGACCCGGCACATCGACGACGACGGTCGCGCGTTCGGCCTCGGTATCACTGGCGAATGGATTGCCGTAGAACGTCGCCAGCGCCTGCTGGATCTCCGATTCCAGCGCGATCATCGTCTGCACTTCGCAGCCAGCAGCAAATTTCAGATCGTCGAGGGCTTTCAAGTCGCGCGGATTCGCGGTCGCTACGACAAGCGTTGAGCCGACCTTGAGCATCGGCACGGCCGTGTACTTGCGAGCGACTTTCTCAGAGAGATAGGGGAGCGCTTCGGGAGTGACCGTGTACGAATTCACGCGCGTCGGCGGCACGCCAAGCTGCTCGCTAAGTCCGTCGAGCACCGCGTCGGGGCTGGCGAACCCGAGCTCCATCAGGATCTCGCCAAGCCGCTTGCGTGTTCGCTGTTGGCGTGACATCGCTTCACGCAGCTGCTCTTCGGTCAGCGTCTTCCTTTCGACGAGGATCTCGCCCAGCGCCGGACCCTTCCGCGACCCACGCGACAGATCGGATCGCGGCACAACGTGCAACGCTGTCGGCGCACTGCCTTTCTGTGTATCGTCAATCGGATCGGCGGGCTCGGTCTTGGGTCGTTTCGCCACGAGGCTGATACGGAGCAAGCGAGAGGCCAGAGACTGAACGGTCAGTTTCGCGCCGGAATCTGCGGTCTGTGTAATCAGATTCCAGGCCGGGTGTCTTAACCTGAATCAGATTCGTGAGGCGCTTTGAATTTCGACCAGACTTTCTGAGCGGGGCCGGTCCCTCGTTCGCGCACAGGATGGCGCGTGTGTGCGCGGTCTAGCGTGTCGTGGTGGTCACGAACGGTTCGACTCGCGCATCGGCGAAACCGAGCTGCGATTGAAGCGCGGTGAGATCGCGAGTGGCGTCCTGCTCTGTCGAGTAGTCGCCCACGACGACTGCGACGATTCGGCCACCCTGGCCGAGATTCAACTCGATTGCACGAGCGTCGTAGCCCGTGTTCGTGAGCTGCTGCGCGAGACGCTCGGCTCGCGCCATCGTCTGGAATGAGGCGACCTGAATCGCGAAGTGGGGAACCATGGCCGGCAGTGACGCAACGACCTTCCTGGGCGGCGCCGGAAATTTCAGGTCCGGGACAGCGCTCGCGGCCTGCACGCGGGCGTAGCCGAACATCACGCCGATCGCGATGAGCGCAAGCAGCACGGCTGCACCCACGAGCAGCCATCCTCGCGCGATGCCCTCGTCGGTCGACGATTGATCTGAGCTCTCGGGTGCGAAGTCGGTAAGCACCTCGAGGTTGCGGTCCGGTTTCGGAACGGGAATCGCGCTTCGCGTCACCGGCGCGGAAACGGCAGGCTCGGCCGGCGGCGTCACCGTCTTCGGCGTTGCCGCGAGCATGATCGGAACGTTGACAGCGGCGGGCTTGGACGGCTCGATCCTCGCAGCCTTTGCCGCAGGTGCCGAAGCATCTGATTCAGCGGCATCGATTTCGAGGCCGAGATCGCCTATCGCCTGCCAGACGAAGTTCGAATCGATCCGTGTGGCACGCGCGTCGAAGCCGTGTTGAAGCGCTCGATCGCACAGCAAGTTGATCAGTCGCGGCGTTCCGCCCGATCCCTCATAGATCGTGTCGATCGCCTCGGACGAGAATTCGACTTGAGGATTGCCCTCGCTGGCGACGCGTAGTCGATGTTGAATGTAATCGGCGACGCCCTCGCGTTGCAGTGGTATCAGCTCGCAGCGCACTGACACGCGCTGATTGACCTGACGCATCTGCGGCAGCCTGAGGTGATCGCGCAACTCGGGTTGTCCGACGAGCACCACCTGCAGCAGCTTCTCGCGTCCTTCCAGGTCAGAAAGAATCCGTACCTCTTCGAGCAGCGGCAGCGGCAGGTTCTGTGCTTCGTCGACGATCAAAACCGCGAATGCCTGCAGCGGGACGAGCGAGTCGAGGAACTCGTACAGCGGATAACTCAGGTCGGGACGTGATGCGCCGTTCAGGGTACCGCGTTTCAAATCAGCAACCGACACGACACCGAAGTCCACGAGCAACATCTTCAGCAGGTCTTCGCGCGACACGAATGGATCGGGCAGGAACGCGCTGAACGTCCGGCGATCGAGCTGCTGCAAAACCGATCGGATCAGCGTGGTCTTACCCGTGCCGATCTCACCGGTCAGTGTGATCAGTCCTTCGCGTCGGCGAATGCCATTGAGCAATTCTTCGAACGCGGGTGCATGCTCGGGACTCCGAAACAGGAATCGCGGATCGGCCGACAGGCTGAAGGCTTTTTCCTTGAGGCCGTAGTACGGCTCATAGGTCAGTGAGAACAGGCCGGAGGACGAGGCCGGGGCGACAACCGATGGTTGTGCGTCCTGCCCCGCGACCACGGACCGGAGGATACGCCCGCCGAGCGGCATCAAGGATTGCTGACTCACTTGGTGCCACTATCGGCCGAATCGGACTGAAACTGTTGACTGCAGCGTGAAATCTGTGCAGCAGATCCGGCTGAACCCGGACACTACACCGAATGGTCCGCCTGAAGGTGGACACTACACCTTTACCAGCCGTTACAGTCGAATTTGAACCCGCATTTCAGGCACTTGATGCAGCCTTTGACCTTGGCCAGGTCGTGGGATTCGCCGCACCGCGGGCAGGTCGTGATGTCTTCCGGGGCGGGCGGCGGCTGCACGGTTTTATCTGCCAAAGATGATTCGCTCGCTTTCAAACAGGGTGGCGGTGACGCGGATCAGAATTGCCGCAGCAACCAGGGAGATGCCGGCGGAGATGGCGAATGCGTTAATCGGTGGCGTCTGTCCGCCAAGCACGTTGGTCAGCAGGACATACGGGCCAAGCATCGGTGTGGCATACATCCACGGCGCATTGCCAAGCGGATAGAGCGCACCAACCACGCCGGGGATCATCGGCAACAGCACCAACACGCCCATGTAGCTTTGCGCTTCCTTGAACGAACGTGCGAGCGTGGCGACGGCGGATTGCAGAGCCGCCGAGAACAGGC
>DATCXH010000340.1:0-3408 GCA_036565925.1 Vicinamibacterales bacterium | reverse complement strand
GGATATCTGGAAATGTCCGGTCAGCGGTTCAGCAGCCGAGAACACGCATGCGATGACTCGCGTGACGCGACAGACCGGACACGTGCAGACGCCGTGGGTCAGTCCTGATGGCCATGAGCTGGTGTATCTCTCGGACAATGGAGGGCACGCGAATCTGTGGGTGATTCGCACCGACGGTACGCGCGCGCGTCAGATCACCTTCGAGCGCGATCCAGCGATCACGATCGGCGTGCCGAAATGGTCGCCAGCGGGCGATGCCATCATCTACATCGTGAACCGTGATCTGCCGCAGCTCTGGGTGATCCGTCCCGATGGCCGAGGCGCGCGCAAACTCGTCGAGCGCGGGTTCTGGCCAGCCTGGGGCGATGACGGCAAGTGGCTGTATTACACGCCGAACGTGAATGCCGAGCGATACACCATCGAGAAAGTACCGATCCGGGGCGGGATGCCAGTGCCGGTTCGGGGCGAGAACAATGCGACCGCACCAATCGTTGGCCGGGGAGTTCTGTATTTTGCGACGCTCGTCGGGCGTGAATCCGGCAATCTCGACTGGGAGATTTGCCGGGCGTCTCCCGAAGATGGTTCATCGGAGGTTGTCGGTCGCATCGCGGCGAATCGCTTGCCGTTCTGGTCGCTCTATATCCACCCATCCCTTTCGAAAGACGGGCGATGGCTTGCCCAGGGACTCACAGATGGAGCCACGACGAACCTCTGGTTGCTCTCAACCGAGGATGGATCGTGGCGGCAGGTGACGGACTTTAAGGAGCCGACGTTGATCCTGCGTCAAGTGTCGTGGTCGCCGGACGGGCAGTTCATCTATGCGTCGGTCTCGAAGAACAACGGCGACGTGGTCATCTACGACGGACTCATTTGAGTCCGCGCGCCCGACGCTAGCCCGGAAAATTCTCTGCGTCCATGACCCGTCTCGCCTGCGCCAGATGGCGACGGGAATGAGCCACCATCAGCTGGAATCCTGAGCCGAGCGGAATGCGCAGCCAACCGTTGGACGGTACGCGGACGCGCGCCCGGGCGAGATCGACGCCGTTGGCCTGACGGAGGCGGTCGATGTACTGCACTTGATACGCACGGAATGCGTTGAGGATCTCGCGTCGCGTGCGGCCGGCGGCCGGCTGGACGTCATCGGGGGCTTTGAGTCGCAGCGGCAGATCGCTGAATCGCACCGACAGGCGCCCCAGCCAGTTGTATTTGAACGGGCCTTCACCGTACACGCCGCGGCGGATGGCGTCGGAGATGCCTTCGTCGAGGCTTGGCAAGTAGACGCGCGCGGTGGCGTTGAGGTGATCGAGGCACTCGGCGATCGACCAGCTCTCGGGCACAGGCCGCCACGTGAACTGCTCGTCAGAGAGCGGATTGGTGAGAGCATCCGCCTCCGCCGAGAGCTGTTCGAATTGGTTCCTGAACTGATCGATCTCTGGGGCGAGCGTTGGTCGCCCGGGGGTGGCCATGGATCCGTTGGATTGTAGCAGGCACTATCTCTGCCGGGTGCACGTGTTTGGCGTCATCTGCCGCCTCGCGCGGACAGGGGCCGCGAAGTGTGAAGGCGCGGTACGGGTTCTCCTGTAGGCACGTCCTCGCAGTTTTCACTGGTGCGCCACTTGCAGCCTTCGCGCAGGACGTACAAGCACGTACGCAGGCGTTTCCGTCGCCGCGGGGTTACACAGATGAGGTCTGCATGTCGAGGCTCCTACCTTTCAGATGCTCTGTGACCGTTCTGGCGTTGTTCGCGATCTGCAGTGTGAGCGCACCCGCTGCCGCTCAGTACTTCGGGCAGAACAAGGTTCACTATCGTTCCTTCGACTTTCAAGTCATGAAGACCGATCACTTCGACATTTACTTTTACGAAAGTGAGCGGCCGGCTATCGACATCGCGGCTCGTATGGCCGAGCGTTGGCGAGTCCGCCTCGAGAAGCTGATGAAGCACGAGCTGAGCGGACGTCAGCCCCTCGTCCTGTACGCATCGCATACCGATTTCGAGCAGACCAACGTCATCGGTGGCGCGATCGGGGAAGGCACGGGCGGTGTGACCGAGCCGATTCGGCGGCGCATTGTCCTGCCGCTTGCCGGTCCGCTCGCGGACACCGATCACGTCATCGGTCATGAGCTCGTGCACGCGTTTCAGTTCGACATGACGACCGGTCCCGACAGTCCGCCCGGACGCAGCGGCATCGATCGTCTCCCGCTCTGGTTCATCGAGGGGATGGCCGAGTACTTGTCGATCGGTCCTGTCGATTCGAACACGGCGATGTGGATCCGTGACGCCGCGCGTCAAGAGATGCTGCCGGATCTCAAGGATTTGAATAACCCGAAATATTTTCCGTATCGGTGGGGCCAGGCAGTGTGGGCCTATATCGGCGGAAGATGGGGTGACGAGGTCATCGGACAGTTGTTGCTCACGGCGGCGGCGACCGGCGACATCGATGCCGCGTTCGAACATGTGCTCGGGGTGAAGGAGAAAGAGTTTTCGTCGGACTGGCACGCCGCCATCCAGAAAACGTACGGTGACATTCTCGCCGACGCCAGCCGCTCCGATCAGATCGGCAGGTTGGTGATCGGGGGGAAGCGCATTGGCGAAGAGCTGAACGTCGGGCCGTCGATCAGTCCGGACGGGCAGTGGATCGCGTTTCTCTCGACGCGCAGTCTGTTTTCGACCGACCTGTATCTGGCCGAGGCCTCGACCGGCAAGATCGTTCGCAAGCTGACGAGCACGGCGACCGACCCTCACACGTCCAGCATTCAGTTCATCTATTCGGCAGGCGCGTGGGACAGCGCGAGCAAACAGATCGCCGTCGGGACCGTGGCGACGGGCCGTGCCGCCTTGGCGATCTTCGATGCGCAGAAAGGATCACGCACGAAGGAGATTCCGGTACCTGACGTTGATGAGATTCTGAATCCCACCTGGTCGCCGGATGGAAAGGCCATCGCGTTCAGCGCGATGCAGCGTGGCCTGACCGATCTGTTCATCTACGATCTTTCCACCGAACGCCTGCGGCGGCTGACCAACGACCCGTATGCCGAAATTCATCCGGCGTGGTCGCCGGACGGCAAGCGCATCGCATTTGCCACGGATCGTTTGACCAGCGATCTCGCCACGCTGTCGTTTGGTCCGTACCGGCTGGTCGTTATCGACGTGGAGACCGGTGCGATCGACGCGGTCAAGGGATTCGAGGACGCCAGGCACCTCAACCCGCAATGGTCGCCTGATTCGCAAGCCCTCTATTTCATTTCCGATCGTGGCGGCATTCCCAACCTGTTTCGGATCGGCCTTGATGCGCAGGCTGGATCGAGCGTCACGCAGTTGACCACGCTCGCGACGGGGGTGAGCGGGATCACGGCCTCGAGCCCGGCACTGTCGGTCGCGTCGCGAACGGGCACCGTCGCCTTCAGCGT
>DATCXH010000318.1:0-3071 GCA_036565925.1 Vicinamibacterales bacterium | reverse complement strand
CTGCGGGTGCGGCTGCACCTCCCTGCCGACCAGCCGTGACCGGATTACCGTTCGCGTCGAGGGCCTGTCCGAGGCCTCGCTGTCCACCGACTTCACGACCTGACTTCTGATCGATCGCGAGTTGCTCGTCGTACGTGATGCCGGCCGCTGCCGCCCGCTTGCGACGATCTTGCGCGAGTTCGACGGCGCGCAGGTTGACGCGATTGGCCATGTAGTTACGTGGCAGTCCCGCGCCGCCTGACTTCGCGCTATGGTCGGCACCGCCGGCGAGCAGCACCTTCACTGCTTCAGGATGCTTCTGCTCGATCGCCCACATCAGTGCCGTCGTGCCGCGGATCGTCTCGCGGGCGTTCACCTCGGCGCCCGCCTCGAGCAGCACCTGCACTGCCTGAGGGTTGCCGTTGCGGGCGGCGAACATCAGCATCGTCTCGCCGTTGGGCCCCTTTTGCTTCGCGTCAGCGCCAGCTTTGATCAAGCGATCGATGAGCCCCGCGTTGCCGTACAACGACGCCATGGCCAGCGGCGTCATGCCGGTGCGATTCGCGGCCTTCACGTTGGCGCCGGCACGAATCAACATGTCCGCGAGCTCTGCGTCCTGGTGATAGACCGCCCAGTGCAACGCCGTGGCGCCATCGACCTGCGTCGAGTTGACGTCAACCTTCTGAAGAATCAGTTTCTGAACTGCGGCGCGATCGCCTCGCTGCGCGGCATCAGCGATATCGCTTTTGCCGGCGCCGGCCACCAAGGCCGTTGCGATCGCGACGAGCGCGAAACACGCGACGATCCGACTCTTCATCGTTCTCACCCTAGACAAGCCTCGGCAGGGGACCCGTACTGTCGCCCTGCTTCTCCTGATGGATGTCGAACATATCGAGCACACTGACCAGCAGATTGCCCGTCGGCACCGTCTTGCGTTCGTACTTCAAATGCCGATTGCCTTTGAGTTTGCCGTTGGCGCCTCCGACCAGGATGTGCGGCACGTCGTAGTGCTGGTGCTGATTCGAATTGCCCATGTTGGTGCCGTACATGATCAGCGTGCGATCGAGCATCGTCTTGTCGCCGTCTTTGATGCCCTTCAGCTCTTCGGCCAGATACGCCATCGTCGAGACGTGATAGCGATTCAGCGCCGCGTAGCGGCGAATCTGCACGGGGTCGTCCTGATGGTGCGAGCCGCCATGGAAGCTCACGCTTGTTCCGCCCTCGGGGAACAGCGGGCTCTTGGGGAACGGATAGACGCGACTGGTCAGGTCACGCGCGCCGAGCAGCGTCGCCACGCGAGTGATGTCGGCCTTGAACGCGACCGCGAGCATCTTCGAATGCAGCCGTACGTGCTCGTCGAACTGCTCCGGAATGCCCGGTGGCAGGTCGAGATCGGGCACCTCGTTCGAGTGCTTGGCGGCAAGCTGAATGCGCCGCTCGATCTCGCGGATCTCGTCCGTGTATTGATTAACCGTACGCACGTCACCAGCGCCCAGCTGCTTGCGCAGCCCGTCGAGCTCGCTGACCACCGAGTCCAGAATGCTGCGGCTCTGCTTCATGCGCTCGGCACGAATCTCCGGCGTCGAGCCGCTGCCGAACAGGCGCTCGAAGACGACCTGCGGGTTGAGCTCCATGGGTAGCGGGCTCGTGCGCGGCACCTTCTCTTCGGGCGGCGTCGGCAGCTCAATCCACGAGATTGAGTTCGTGTACGAGCAGCTGTAGCCTTCGCCGCAGTTGCTCGAACTCGAGTTGGGATCCTCGACCGCCAGCTGCAACGATGGCAGCAGCGTTTCCTGTCCGATCTTGCGCGCGATGATCTGGTCGATCGTGGCGCTGCCTACAGTCGCATCGGAGCCAGCCGTCTTGCGCGGCTTGATGCCGGTCAGATACGCAGCGGCCACCCAATGGTCTGAACCGGTCGTACCCTCGGGCGGCTCCGCCGACTGCGACCACAACCCGTTCAGCACGACAGTCTGATCGCGCAGCTTGTCGAGCGACTCGAGGATGTAGGGCAGCTTCTCCGGAAGCGGTCCCTCAGTCTGCGGCTCCCAGAATCCCGGTCCCATGCCGTGCGGATAAAAGATCCCGACGAAGCGGCTTGGCGATTGCCCCGCCACCGTCTGCGCGAGCAGCGTGCTCGCCGGCAACATCGCATCGAGCATCGGCAACGCCAATGTGATACCCGCGCCCTTGAGGAACGTTCGTCGCGGAATGTGCCTCTTTGTGATGAACGGCATACTAATGGTCCGTATAGGCTTAGGTTGTACGAATCACAGCCAGCCCCCGACTGCGATCTCGCGGCCGCGACAACGGAGCGGCCGATAGTAATTAACGACTCGCGAACCCCTAATTCACTCCCTTTGTCTCGGTCGCTGTCTTGGCGGTTCCGACGGGCGCTGTCTTGGCGCTCGCAGTGTTCGTGACCGCCTCGTGCTTCGTGTTCATCTGGAACGGCTTGCTCGTGACGACGCCCATGACCATCGACGAGAAGCGTCCGTTGTTCTTGATCACATCATGCGAGATGGCGCGCACGAGCGGCATGTCGCGATACTCGACGCCGCGCCCGAGGGCATACGTCAGCAACTTTTCCGTCGCGACAGAGACGAATTGTCGGTCGTACTTCGTGGTCAACCAGTTCCGCAGAGCCTGCGGACCATCGATCTGCGTGTTGTCGAACACCTGCGACTTCGGATCGACGGCCGTGCCTTCATCCGTCGTGCGCCACAGACCGATGCCGTCGAAGTTCTCGAGCGCGAAGCCGATTGGATCCATCAAGCGGTGACACTGCACGCAGTCCTGACGGACGCGGTGATCCAGCATCTTCTGCCGCATCGTCGGTTCCTTCGCGTTGGGGTCCGAAGCGCGTGCTGGCAACGGCGGCACATCCGCGGGTGGTGATGGCGGCGGCATTCCGAGCAGGTTGCCCATCACCCATTTCCCGCGTGTGACCGGCGACGTGCGTTCCGGCTTCGATGTCGTCGCGAGGAAAGCGCCTTTGCCCAGCAGTCCCTTTCGCGCTTCCATGTCGGGCCCGAGCGTGACTTTGCGGAACTGGCTGCCGTAGACGTTCTTGATGCCGTAATGCTTGGCCA